>NZ_JBQKUL010000022.1:0-61538 GCF_054968565.1 Pseudoalteromonas sp. G5_S1_54_S4
GCAAACTATAGTGTGCTACTTACCGGTGACATATCAAAAACGCGAGAGTCGCAATTAATTAAAAAGAAAGATGATTTACAAAGTACCGTTTTGATAAGCCCACACCACGGCAGTGACAGCTCCTCGAGTGACGAGTTTATTAAGGCAGTAAACCCAACGATTGTGATTCATTCAAGTGCCTATCAAGGTCAGTGGCAATTTCCAAGTAAAGCGGTAGTTGAGCGTTACAATAAAATAAACGCCAAACAATATAGCACCGGTGATGTAGGACAAGTTAGAGTTGATTTTTATGCTAAGCACCTTGAGCTTACTACAGCTAGGGCGCAGGAAAGTTATTGGTTTATCAAAGATTGACGTTTTGTTTTGCTGTTGCTAAGGATACAATAGAGGCTGTCAGTGGTTTTAGAGAGTGTTATGGATCAAAGTACTACACAAATTTATAAACGGCTTGTTTCTTACGTTGGTGCCTATAAGTCGGTTGCCATCGTCGCAATTATTGGAATGATAGGTTATTCAGGTATGGATGCATTATTCATCCAACTGATGAAGCCGTTTATCGATGAAGGTTTAAATGAGCGTAATAGTCAGGTACTTACTTATGCGCCATTTGTGGTTATTGCGTTGGTGATCGGGCGTGGCGTATTTAATTTTATGTCATCGTACTGTTTAAGCTATGTTGGTTCGCAGGTAGTGCGTGCGCTTCGCCAAGAACTATTTGAGCATATATTACATTTGCCAGTATCGTTTCATGATAAAAACTCGACTGGCGACCTTATTTCAAAAATTACCTTTGATACAGAGCAAGTACAGCAAGCGATTACCAAAGCATTGCTTATTGTAGTTCGTGAAGGCGCTTTTGTGGTGTTTTTACTTGCAGTTATGTTTTATACCAGCTGGCAATTATCGTTAATCTTTTTAGTTATTATTCCATTAGTGGCTATTATTGTGGCGGTGGTATCTAAACGTTTTCGTCATATATCTAAAAATATTCAGTCTGCGATGGGGCAAGTTACCCGCAGCTCAGAGCAAATGCTCAGTGGTCACAAAGTGATCCACGGTTTTGGTGGTCAAACTCAAGAAATCGATCAATTTTCTAAAATTAATAATCATAATCGCCAGCAACGTATCAAAATGGATGCGACTAAGGCGTTAAGTGTCTCTATCATTCAAATTTTAGCCGCCAGTGCAATGGCCGTTATTTTATGGGTGGTGTCTATGCCCTCAATGATAGACAGTATTAGCTCTGGGGATTTTGTAGTGCTCATTTCTTCGATGATGATGTTACTACGCCCGTTAAAACAGCTTGCCAATGTGAACAGCGATTTACAACGCGGTATTTCAGCTGCGCAGAGTGTATTTTTAGTGCTAGATGAAGAAATAGAAAAAGACACGGGCACCTTATCGGTTGATAAAGTTAAAGGTCATATTGAGGTAAAAAATGTCACCTTTAAATACCCAACCAAAGACGAGCCGGTATTAAATAATTTGTCTATGACTATTAAAGCGGGCGAGAGCATTGCGCTTGTTGGCCGCTCAGGCTCGGGTAAATCCACCATATCAAACTTATTACCTCGCTATTATGATTTAGAAGCGCCCAGTGAAATATTACTGGATGGTATTGCTTTAAATGAATATAAGCTCACCGATTTACGTCGTCAATTTGCTTTAGTATCGCAGCAAGTGGTGCTTTTTAATGAAACGATTGCAAATAATATTTGTTATGGCCTCCAACGCGATGTATCGATGGAAGAGCTTCATGCTGTGGCTAAACAAGCTCATGTGTGGGAGTTTGTTAAAGATTTACCGGAGCAACTTAACACTATGGTTGGTGAAAATGGGGTGATGCTTTCAGGTGGTCAGCGTCAACGTATCGCGATTGCTCGCGCAATATTAAAAGATGCACCAATTTTAATTTTAGATGAAGCGACCTCGGCGCTGGATACTGAATCAGAAAAACTCATTCAACATGCCCTCGATACATTAATGAAAGACAAAACGTCTATTGTAATTGCGCATAGGTTATCGACTATTGAAAATAGTGACCGCATTTATGTAATAGACAGTGGTCAAGTTATTGAAAGTGGTACCCATACAGATTTACTTGCTAACGATGGCACTTATTCTGCGTTATGCAAAATGCAGTTTGGTGAGCAAGGGTGAGTAAAATAGAGCAAAGCTGGTATAAACCTTTTAGCTTAATTACGTTATTGCTATTACCACTGTCCGCTATTTTTGGCTGTATTTCTTTGCTGCGTAGATATTGCTATAAGTTTGGCATTTTTAAATCGTTTATCAGCAAAACACCGGTTATTGTGGTTGGTAATATAAGCGTTGGCGGTAATGGTAAAACCCCATTTGTATTATGGCTGCATGATCACTTAATCGCCCAAGGTTTATCCGTTGGTTTAATTAGTCGAGGTTACGGCGGGCAAGCAACTCATTACCCGTTATTGGTTACTGCACAAACGACTACACGAGAGGCTGGTGATGAGCCGGTGCTTTTATTTAACCGTTTACAGTGCCCATTAGTGGTTGGCCCTAATAGGCAACACAATATAGAAAAGCTCAACGCAAACTTTAAGCTTGATGTGATCATTTCTGATGATGGCATGCAGCATTACAAAATGGCACGCAGCATAGAATGTTGTATTGTTGATAGCGAAAGAAAATTTGGTAATGGTTTGCTAATGCCCGCAGGGCCACTGCGCGAAACCGTCTCTCGATTAAAGAGCGTAGACGTAGTAATTGAAAATGGCTCTGAGGGTGAGTTTAGTTATCGCTTGCAGCCATCGGTTATTAAACGCGTTGCCGATAACACGGATATAACGACGCCTTTAAAGGCTGCGCATGCGGTGAGTGCTATTGGTAACCCAGGTCGTTTTGAGGCTTCACTGCAAGCACAAGGTATTAAATTACTGTCTACACATCATTTTCGCGATCATTATGCTTATAGCGCTGATGATTTCGCTCAATTTGGCGATGACTGTGTATTAATGACAGAAAAAGATGCGGTTAAATGCCGTGATTTTGCAAAGCCTAATTGGTATTACCTGCCTGTTGATGCTCAACCAACAGCGGCGGTAATAAACACATTAAATTTACTATTAAAAGAAAAAGGGATCCATCATGGCCTTTGATACGAAGTTACTCGAAATTATTGCTTGCCCCGTGTGTAAAGGTAAGTTGCGCTTTGATAAAGAAAACCAAGAGCTGATAAGTACAGCTGCAAAGCTTGCTTATCCTGTACGCGATGATATTCCAGTATTACTTGAAAATGAAGCCCGAGAATTGTCTCTTGAAGAGGTAGAAAAGTGGAATTCGTAGTAGTTATTCCTGCGCGTTACGCTTCTACTCGTTTGCCAGGTAAGCCACTTGCTGATATTTGTGGCAAGCCAATGATCCAACATGTCTATGAAAAAGCGTGTTTGTCGGGAGCGAGTAAAGTGGTTATTGCCACCGATCATCAAAAAGTATTTGATGCGGCTAAACACTTTACCAATGATGTATTGATGACTCGAGAGGATCATCAATCAGGGACTGAACGGTTAGCAGAAGTCGTTGATTTACTAAATTTATCAGAAGATACTATCGTAGTTAATGTGCAGGGCGATGAACCATTATTATCCCCTGATAACGTGTCACAAGTGGCTACATTATTAGCGCAATCAACCGCGCCTATGGCAACCCTAAGTGTTGCCATTGAAGAGCGTGATGAGGTGTTTAACCCTAACGCGGTTAAAGTGGTCAGCGATATTAATAAAAATGCTTTGTACTTTTCAAGAGCCAGCATTCCATTTGATAGAAGTGCTATGATGGCAGAGCAGCAACCACTTAATTTAGCGCCTTTTCAACGCCATGTGGGTATTTACGCGTATCGCGCAGGGTTTATAAAGCAATATATTCAATTATCGGTATCACCATTAGAAGTTTTAGAATCACTAGAGCAGCTAAGGGTGCTTTACCATGGCTATGCGATTAAAATAGAGCAAACGCTGGTGACCCCTCATGCTGGGGTTGATACACCAGAGGATTTAGCTAAAGTCGTTGCGCATATTCAAAGTAAAGCGCGTGAATAAAGCAGATACGCCTGTGTTAAAGGTGCAATACACGCACGATGATTTTTATATTATAACTAAACCTGCAGGGCTTAATTTTCATTCAGAAGAAAGCCCTGGTTTTGTGTTTCTTGCTGAGCAACAACTAAACGAAAAATTGTTTGCGGTTCATCGTCTAGACAAAGTGACTTCAGGGCTGATCATATTAGCGCGGCATAAAGACGCTGCGGCAAAGTTTACCCAGATGTTTACTGAGCATACTATTAATAAATTTTATTTAGCTGTAAGTGATTCTAAGCCTAAAAAAAAGCAAGGCTGGGTTAAAGGTGATATGGCTAAGTCTCGCCGTGGCACGTATAAATTATTAAACTCACAGAGTAACCCCGCTATTACACGTTTTTATTCGTTTAGCTTTAAAAGCGGTTTTAGAGCTTACCTATTAAAACCCTATTCGGGAAAAACCCATCAGCTTAGGGTGGCATTAAAGAGTATAGGTGCCGCTATATTAGGCGATGCTAGTTATTCTGGGAGTGCCGCTGATCGCACCTATTTGCATGCATTTGCGTTGGACTTTGAGTGGGCTGGGGAACAAATACAACACACTCTGTTGCCAGAGTGTGGAGTGGAATATGCGCAATTAATTAAACATCAAGATTTTGATTCTTGGCAAACGCCTTGGAAATTGGATTGGTAAATGAGTGAACAAGTAACTGATATCCGCTTTGGTGGTATTAAACGACTATATGGTCAACAGCAATTTGAATGGTTACAACAGGCACATTTCTGTGTTGTTGGTATAGGTGGCGTAGGCAGCTGGACTGCAGAAGCATTAGCGCGCACCGGCGTGGGCAAAATTACTCTAATAGATTTAGATGATATATGCGCAACCAATGTTAATCGTCAAATTCATGCGTTAACAGGCACTATTGGGGAAGCAAAAGTGGACGCCATGAAGGCACGCTGCGAGCTTATCAACCCTGAGTGTATAGTTAATGTTATTGATGACTTTATTACCCTTGATAATATTCAAGAACATATTCAAGGTTTTGATTATTTAATAGATTGTATAGATGCTGTAAAAGAAAAAGCGGCGTTAATCGCGCACTGTAAGCGTAATAAAATGCCTATAATTACCACGGGCGGTGCAGGTGGGCAAACTGATCCAAGTCAAATTACATTTGGAGATGTGGCAAAAACGACTCAAGATCCATTGCTTGCAAAGGTGCGCTATATTTTGCGTAAGCAGTATAATTTCAGCTCTAATCCAAAACGTAAATTTAATATTGACTGTGTGTATTCAACAGAGCAGCTTGTTTATCCTGGCAGTGATGGCAGTGTGTGCCATGCGAAACAAAATGCAGATGGCAGTATGAATATGGATTGTAATAATGGCTTTGGCTCAGTGACGATGATCACCGGTAGTTTTGGTTTTTTTGTTGCCGCTAAAGCGGTTCGAAAATACTTAGACAAGCGTGCGCGTCTAAATACTTAGATAAAGTGTTTTGGTTTAATAGTATTTAAAAAGCGCTTAAAGCGCTTTTTGTTTGGCCATGGTTTGTATTGTTTCAACCATGGCTTTTACTCCATTACCCCTTGACGCACTCAAATGACTGATTAAGCCAAGCTTTTCAAATTCATCATAAGCATTTACTGCTAACACTTCTTCGGGTGTTAAACCGTTATACAGGGCTAAAATTAACGCTAATAATCCTTTTACTATGCGAGTATCAGAGTCTCCAATTACAACCAGTGCATTCTCGGTTAGGTCAAACTCGACAAACATCCATACTTTACTCTCACAGCCTGGCACTAACGCATCATCTGTTTTTAATATATTGGCTAAAGGTGGCAGCGTTTTACCGAGTAACATAATTTCACGGTACTTTTGTTGCCAGCTACTACTGCTTTGAATACTTTTAGTTACGAGTTGATATGTGTGTGTCATTATTTATCCAAATTAGTCTAATAAAGCAATGCATTCTTTGAGTGCGGCAATAAATTGGTCTACATCTTTAGTCGTATTATAAAAAGCAAAACTCGCTCTCAGTGAGCCATTTAGGTCTAAATGACTCATTAAAGGTTGGGTACAATGATGACCACTTCGTACAGCAACACCATAGCCGTCAAGTAAAGTTGACAGATCATAAGGATGTTCATTTTTATAATTAAAGCAAAGTGTGCCAATATTCGATTTGAGATTGCTGTAGATAATAATACCGTCTATTTTGCTCAATGCGTTCGCTGCATAAATAAACAACTGCTGTTCATAGTGCTGTAATGTTTGCAGATCAAGCGCCATTAAATACTCAAGTGCAGCGCCAAAACCTAAAACGCCGGCTATATTTGGCGTTCCTGCTTCAAATTTAGCAGGAGCGTCACGATAAGTACTGTGCGTTAAGGTTACTTTCTCAATCATTTCACCGCCTGTTTGATAAGGCGATAGTGCATTTAGGGTTGTATAACGGCCATATAAACCGCCTAGCCCTGTTGGCCCCACCATTTTATGAGCAGAAAACACGTAAAAATCACAATCGAGCTTTTTTAAATCCGGTCTTAAATGCAGCGCCCCTTGTGCGCCATCCACTAAGGTTAGCGCACCTACCGCCTTCGCTGAGGCTATTAAGGGGGCTAAATCAGTAATATTGCCTAGTGCATTAGAGGCGTGAGTAATAGCCAGTAGTGCAGGGTTGGTGCGCTTAATCACTTCACAACACTGTGCTATATCAAATGTAGCATCTGCGTTAAGTGGTAAAGTTTTTAATGTTGCCCCGGTTTGCGCTGCCAGTTCTTGCCACGGCACGATATTAGCGTGGTGTTCGATTGGGCTAATTAAAATAGTGTCAGCAGCTGTTAATGTATTTCTTAAACCATGAGCAACTAAGTTAATCGCTTCAGTGGCGCCTTTGGTCCAGACAATTTCGCTACTGGTTACCTGAAAATAATCGGCAACGCGTTGACGTACTTGCTCATAAGCCGCTGTAGCTTGCTCACTCAGCGTATGACGTCCGCGATGAACATTTGCATTCTGTAAGGTGTAAAACTCTGTGGTAGCGTCAATCACGCATTGTGGTTTTTGTGTTGTTGCTGCTGAGTCTAAATAAACCAAAGGGTAGCCATTGATTGTCTGATTTAGAGTAGGAAAGTCATTACGGATTTTTTTAGGATCAAACGAGGACACAGACATAGGCTCATAAAGTTAATCAAGTGGGCAGGAATTGTAATCTGTTTAAGATAATTCTCAAGTAACATGTAATAAAAAAGGCCGCAGAGGCGGCCTTTTAAACTAACTTAATGCTTAGCGCTTGTCAGTTGCTTTATAATCACGGTGTGTTTCACCTGTGTAAAGCTGACGTGGACGGCTGATCTTGTGGCCAGGTTGAGAAAGCATCTCGTCCCAGTGTGAGATCCAACCTACAGTACGTGCCATTGCAAAGATTACAGTGAACATGCTGGTAGGGATGCCGATTGCTTTTAAGATAATACCTGAGTAGAAATCTACATTAGGGTAAAGTTTCTTCTCAACAAAGTACGGGTCTTCAAGTGCAATTTGCTCTAGTTTCATTGCGATATCAAGTAATGGATCTTGAATGTTTAGCTCTGCTAACACTTCATGACATGTTTGACGCATTACTGTTGCACGAGGATCGAAGTTTTTGTAAACACGGTGTCCAAAGCCCATAAGACGGAACGGGTCCGCTTTATCTTTTGCTTTTGCTACGTATTCGTCAATGCGATCAACTGAGCCAATTTCTTCTAACATGTTTAAACATGCTTCGTTAGCACCGCCGTGAGCAGGGCCCCAAAGTGATGCAATACCAGCAGCAATACATGCATAAGGGTTAGCACCAGAAGAACCTGCTAAACGTACTGTAGACGTTGATGCATTTTGCTCATGGTCAGCATGAAGCATGAAGATTTTATCCATTGCTTTAGCTGTGACAGGGTTTACTTTGTATTCTTCAGCAGGCACAGAGAACATCATGTGTAAGAAGTTTTCTGCATAGCTTAAGTCATTGCGTGGGTATACAAATGGTTGACCGATGTTTGTTTTGTACGCCATTGCTGCAATTGTTGGTAACTTAGCAACTAATTTAATAGCGCTTGTTTTACGTTGAACTGCATCAGTGATATCCAGATCTTCATGGTAGAAAGAAGATAAAGCACCAACCACACCACATAGCATCGCCATAGGGTGAGCGTCAAAACGGAAACCTTGGAAGAAGTTTGCGATTTTTTCATCTAGCATAGTGCTACGAGTGATTTTTGTAGCGAAATCATCGTATTGCTCTTTAGTTGGTAACTCACCATTTAATAGTAAGTAGCATAACTCAACGTAGTTAGAGCTTTCTGCTAACTGTTCGATTGGGTAACCACGGTGTAATAAAACACCCTTGCCACCATCGATGTAAGTGATGGTAGATTCACAAGAACCAGTCGACATGAAACCTGGGTCATAAGTAAAGTGACCATGTGAGCCGAGTGTACGTACGTCAATTACATCTTGGCCAGCAGTACCTTGATAAATTGGAAGTTCGATTGGATCTAGCCCATCAATATGGACTGTGGCTTTCTTATCTGCCATCTATGTATCTCCTATTAAGATAACTATTCTGATTTTTATATTCTAAAATCTATTCTAAGCACATCTTTACATTTTAACGTGAAAGAGGGGTATAAAGTCAATTTTTATAAGTATTATGCACATATGTATAATAAATATTCGGTATAGATTGAATATTATACCATTGGCTAATTCGCAAACGACTCAAAGTAAACAAGAATTGTAAAAGAGTCTCCGGCTATATATACTAACGGAGGTTTTTAACCAATTTGTATTTGGGTAAACTTTTTTTTACATAATAATTTTCATAAAAAGTGAACTTTATTAGTATCAATACGTTTATTTTGATAGTTCCACCAGAAACATTTGGTGGGTTTTAGAAAAACAAGTAGATGAGCCCCACTGCGGGCAAGATGGGCAAGTAACTGTGAAAAAGCAAAGACCTGTAAATCTAGATCTAACAACTATATCTATGCCGGCAACGGCTAAAGCTTCAATTTTTCACCGCGTCACCGGTGTTGCATTATTTTTTGCTTTAACGTTTGTCATTTGGGCTTGGTCAGAGTCTCTTTCTTCAGCTGAAGGTTTTGAATTCGTCAAGAGTCTGTTTAACGGATTCATTGCCAAATTTATAGCTTGGGGCACCCTTTCTGTATTGGGTTATCACCTTATCGGTGGTATCCGTCACATTATTATGGATATGGGGCATTGGGAAGAACTTGAATCAGGCAATACTAGCGCTAAAATTGCGATGGCACTTGGCGTTGTGTTTGCTGTATTGGCAGGGGTGTGGATATGGTCTTAAATCAAGCAACTCTTAAACGTGATGGCGTACAAGATTTTGTATCTTTACGCACAACGGCATTAATAATCAGCGCGTATGCAATCTTTATTATTGGCTATTTTTTAGCAATGCCAGAAGTCACATATGAAGCCTGGACAGGCCTATTCTCAAACCTAGCAATGAAAGGGGCAACGTTAATCACCCTAGTTTGCATTATGGTTCATACCCGTATCGGCCTTTGGCAGGTTCTTACCGACTATGTAAAGAACGCTAAATTGCGTGCTTTTTTAGGCTTTGTACTAAACCTAATGGCTGTTGCTTACGTAGCTGTGGGTTTAATCGTTTTATGGGGTGTTTAAGTGAAATATTCTGTTCGTGAATTTGACGCCGTAGTAATTGGTGCCGGTGGTGCAGGTATGCGCGCTGCTCTTGCTATTACTGAATCTGGCAAAACATGTGCGCTAATCTCTAAAGTTTTCCCGACACGCTCACACACTGTATCTGCTCAAGGCGGTATTACAGTAGCGTTAGGTAACTCGCATGAAGATAACTGGGAATGGCATATGTATGATACCGTTAAAGGTTCCGATTTTATCGGTGACCAAGACGCTATCGAATACATGTGTCAAACTGGCCCAGAAGCTATTACTGAATTAGAAAACATGGGCTTACCATTTTCGCGTTTTGAAAATGGCCGTGTTTACCAACGTCCTTTCGGTGGTCAATCGAAAAACTTTGGTGGTGAACAGGCTGCGCGTACTGCAGCAGCAGCTGACCGTACGGGTCATGCATTATTACACCTTCTTTATCAACAAAACGTTAAAAACAAAACCAATGTATTCTCAGAATGGTATGCACTTGATTTAGTTAAAAACGATAATGGCGATGTAGTAGGCTGTACAGCGATTGAAATTGAAACAGGTGAAATCACTTTCTTCAAATCAAAAGCAGTTGTGTTAGCGACAGGTGGTGCAGGTCGTATTTTCGCATCAACAACCAATGCTCACATCAATACCGGTGACGGTGTTGGTATGGCTGCACGTGCTGGTATTTCTATGCAAGACATGGAAATGTGGCAGTTCCACCCGACAGGTATAGCTGGCGCTGGTACGCTAGTAACTGAAGGTTGTCGTGGTGAAGGTGGTTATCTTTTAAATAAAGATGGCGAACGCTTCATGGAACGTTATGCACCAAATGCTAAAGATTTAGCGTCTCGTGACGTTGTTGCTCGTTCAATGATGACAGAAATTCGTGAAGGTCGTGGTTGTGATGGTCCTTGGGGTCCTCACCTTAAGTTGAAACTTGACCACTTAGGCGAAGAAACGCTTAACTTACGTCTTCCAGGTGTATGTGATCTTGCTAAAACATTTGCTCACGTTGACCCTGCAAAAGAACCGATTCCAGTTATCCCAACATGTCACTACATGATGGGTGGTGTGCCAACAAACGTAAATGGTCAAGTACTTAATATCGATGCTGCTGGCAACGAAAAAGTAGTACAAGGTTTATTTGCTGTTGGTGAGATTGCCTGTGTATCTGTACATGGTGCTAACCGCTTAGGTGGTAACTCATTACTTGACTTAGTTGTATTTGGCCGTGCAGCAGGTAACTTCTTAGGTAAATACCTAAATGACGTTGAAATTTCTAAAGCAGCTTCAGAGTCTGACCTAGAAGCGTCTCTTGCGCGCTTTAACCGTTGGGAAAACTCAACAGCTGGTCAAGGCGAAGACCCAGTTCAAATCAAGAAAGACCTACAACAATGTATGCAGCTTAACTTCTCGGTATTCCGTGAAGGTGACTCAATGGCTACAGGTCTTACTGAACTTAAAGAAATCCGTGAACGTTTACAGCACGCGCGTCTTGATGACAAATCATCAGACTTTAACACCATGCGTATTGAATGTTTAGAACTAGACAACTTAATGGAAACAGCTTACTCAACTGCAGTAGCTGCAAACTTCCGTACTGAAAGCCGTGGCGCACACTCTCGCTTTGACTTCCCAGATCGTGATGACGAAAACTGGTTATGTCACTCAGTATTTAATCCGGTAACGGATGAAATGAGCAAGCGTAAAGTAAACTACGAGCCTAAAACACGTGAAGCTTTCCCACCTAAAGCACGTACCTACTAGGAGCGAGACGATGGCACAAGTACAATTTTCAGTTTATCGTTACAATCCGGATGTTGATAACGCACCTCGTATGCAAGATTACACTTTGCAAACTGAGGAAGGCCAAGACATGATGGTATTGGATGCACTTTTACTATTAAAAGAGCAAGATCCTACACTATCGTTTCGTCGTTCATGCCGTGAAGGCGTGTGTGGTTCAGACGGCGTAAACATGAATGGTAAGAACGGTTTAGCATGTATTACTCCTTTATCTACGCTGCAAAAAAATGGCAAAGGTAAAATCGTAGTGCGTCCATTACCTGGACTTCCTGTTGTTCGAGACCTTGTTATTGACATGAGTCAGTTCTACACTCAATACGAAAAAGTAAAACCGTATCTAATTAATGATGAGCCTGCTGCAGGTGAACGTCTTCAATCTATCGAAGAACGTGATAAATTAGATGGGCTTTACGAGTGTATTTTATGTGCATGTTGTTCTACATCGTGTCCTTCTTTCTGGTGGAATCCAGATAAGTTTATAGGTCCAGCAGGCCTTCTTCATGCTTACCGTTTCTTAGCTGATAGCCGAGACACAGCAACAGAAGAGCGTTTAGCTGACTTAGACGATGCATTCAGTGTGTTCCGTTGCCACAGTATCATGAACTGTGTTAGCGTTTGTCCTAAGGGTCTTAATCCGACCAAAGCAATTGGACAAATAAAATCTATGTTATTAAACCGCTCGGTTTAATTTCTAGTAGACGAAAGATGGCTAATAATTTATTAGCCATCTTGTTATATAACTATTAATTTCTGCGCTAAAAAAAAGGGCTTATAAATGCACGAAGGTGTGATGAAGGCATGGCTAGAATCTTCACATTTAAACGGCGGTAACGTTGCTTATGTTGAAGAGCTTTATGAAGCGTATTTAGACGATGCGACTTCGGTGCCAGAAGAATGGCGAGAAGTGTTCGAACAGTTACCAAAAGTAGATGGTGTGGATGTTGAAGTAAAACATTCAGAAGTTCGTTCACAATTTGCGGCGCTTGCTAAAAACAAGCATAGAGAAGTAGTGGTAGCAGAGGGCAGTGGTGGCGACCTTAAACAGGTTAAAGTACTGCAACTTATTAATGCTTTCCGTTTTCGTGGACACCAAAATGCAAACCTAGATCCACTAGGTATTTGGCAACGAGAACGTGTACGAGATTTAGAGCTAGAGTACCACGACTTATCGGATGCTGACTTTGACCGCGAATTTAACGTAGGATCGTTTGCCGTTGGCCGCGATACTATGCCTTTAGGTGAGTTATACCAAGCACTAAAAACCACTTACTGTGGTTCTATTGGCGCCGAGTATATGCACATCACATCAACAGAAGAAAAGCGTTGGTTACAACAGCGTTTAGAGTCTGTTCAGTCTAGGCCAAAATTTGATAAAAATGAAAAGCTACGAATCCTCAAGGGATTAACGGCGGCTGATGGTCTTGAAAAATATTTAGGGGCTAAGTTCCCGGGTGCTAAGCGTTTCTCACTTGAAGGTGGCGATGCGTTAGTGCCTATGTTAAAAGAGCTTATTCACCGCGCGGGTGAAAGTGGCCAAAAAGAAGCCGTTATTGGTATGGCTCACCGCGGTCGCTTAAATGTTCTTGTTAATGTGCTAGGCAAAAATCCATCAGAACTTTTTGATGAGTTTGCTGGCAAGCACAAAGAAACGTTAAGCTCAGGTGATGTTAAATATCACATGGGTTATTCATCAGATTTCGCGACTAAAGGTGGCAACGTGCACATGGCACTTGCGTTTAACCCGTCGCATTTAGAAATCGTAAACCCGGTGGTTATGGGCTCTGTGCGTGCACGTCTTGATCGTCTTAATGACAAAACAGGCAGCAAAGCACTTCCAATCACTATCCACGGCGACTCAGCAATTGCAGGTCAGGGTGTTGTTCAAGAAACGTTTAACTTATCGCAAACTAATGCATTTAGTTGTGGCGGTAGTATTCGTATTGTTGTTAATAACCAAGTTGGTTTTACAACAAGTAAAAAAGACGATGTACGCTCAACTGATTACTGTACTGATATCGCAAAAATGGTTCAATCGCCAATTTTCCACGTAAACTCTGACGATCCTGAAGCGGTTGCTTTTGTAACGCAACTCGCGCTTGATTTTAGAAATCAGTTTAAACGTGACGTTGTGATTGACCTTGTTTGTTACCGTCGCCATGGTCATAACGAAGCTGATGAGCCTAACGCTACCCAGCCAATTATGTACCAAAAAATTAAAAAACACCCAGTACCTCGTTTAATCTACGCGGATCAGCTGATTTCTGAAGGTTCTTTCACAGAAGATGAAGTGAAAGCACTTGCTGATGATTACCGTAATGGTTTAGACGATGGCAACTGTGTAGTTGAAGAAATACAGCCAGAAACATCACACTCTTCAGATTGGGCTAAGTATGTAGGCCATGAATGGAGTGTTGATTACGATGCTAGCGTTTCGGTAGAAAAGCTTAAAGAACTTGGTAACATAGTTGCAAGTTACCCAGAAGAGTACAAAGCACAATCTCGTGTTAAAAAAATATACGATGATCGTAAAGCAATGGCTGCTGGCGAAAAACCACTTGATTGGGGTATGGCAGAAACTCTAGCGTATGCAACTATTGCAGCTGAAGGCACTGATATTCGTCTAACTGGACAAGATTCAGGCCGTGGTACCTTCTTCCACCGTCATGCGGTTGTTCATAGTCAAAAAGATGGTGCAACGTATTTACCATTACAGAACCTTAGTGAAGACCAAGGTACGTTTGAAGTTTTTGATTCGGTACTGTCTGAAGAAGCGGTATTAGCATTTGAATATGGTTATGCAACTGCAGAGCCGACTTCATTAGTATTGTGGGAAGCACAATTTGGTGATTTCGCTAATGGTGCACAGGTGGTATTTGACCAGTTCTTAAGTTCAGGTGAGCAAAAGTGGGGTCGCTTATGTGGCTTAACGTGTTTGTTACCTCATGGCTATGAAGGTCAGGGTCCAGAGCACAGCTCGGCTCGTCTAGAACGCTTTTTACAGCTTTGTGCTGATCACAACATGCAAGTGTGTGTACCATCAACACCGGCACAAGTGTACGCAATGTTACGTCGTCAATCAGTTAGACCACTGCGTCGTCCATTGATTGTAATGACACCGAAATCGTTATTACGTCATCCATTAGCAACATCGACACTTGAAGAGTTATCTGAAGGTGTGTTCCACAACATCATTGATGAAATTGATGAGATTGATGCTAAGAAAGTAGAACGTGTTGTATTTTGTAGCGGCAAAGTTTACTACGAACTATTACAAGAGCGTCGTAAACTTGAGCAAGACAATATTGCAATTGTTCGTGTTGAACAGCTTTATCCGTTCCCACATGACGAAATGAAAGCAATTATTGAACGCTACCAGCACGTTACTGATTTTGTGTGGTGTCAGGAAGAGCCGCAAAACCAAGGCGCTTGGTACTGCTCACAACATCACTTTGTTGATGCAATTCCTCAAGGTGCAAAATTGAAATATGCAGGTCGTAAGGCGTCAGCATCTCCTGCATGTGGATATATGTCAGTACATACTAAAGAACAACAAGCGCTCGTTGCCGACGCGCTTACTATAGAAAAGAAAGGATAAGCAATGAGCACAGAAATTAAAGTTCCTGTTCTTCCTGAGTCGGTTGCAGATGCTTCCGTTGCTACATGGCATGTAAGTGTTGGCGACAAAGTAAGCCGTGACCAAAACTTAGTAGATATTGAAACAGACAAAGTGGTTTTAGAAGTGGTTGCACAAAATGACGGTGTGATCACTGAAATTTCACAAGAAGAAGGTGCTACGGTACTTGGTGACCAAGTGATCGGTTTAATTGGTGATGCGCAAGAAGCATCACCAAGTAAAGAGTCAAAAGAAGATAGCTCAGCATCAGAAAAATCAGAAGACGCGCCGGCGGCGCAATCAGCACCAGCATCAGAAGGTAAAGAAGTGGATATTAAAGTACCTGTACTTCCAGAATCAGTTGCAGATGCAACAATTGCTACTTGGCATGTTCAACCAGGTGACGCGGTAACACGCGACCAAAACTTGGTTGATATTGAAACAGATAAAGTTGTACTTGAAGTGGTTGCCCAAGAAGACGGCGTTATGGGTGAAATCATTCATGACGAAGGCGACACTGTTCTTGGTGAGCAAGTAATTGGTAAAGTAAAAGCAGGCGCTGCACCCGCTAAATCTGACGCTAAAGCGGACGCACCAGCAGCCAAAGAAGAAAGTTCAAGCGAGAGTTCAGATGTGTTAACGCCATCAGTTCGTCGTTTAATTGCTGAGAAAGGCCTTGATGCATCAAAAATCAAAGGTTCAGGCAAAAATGGTCGTGTGACTAAAGAAGATGTTGATCAATTCTTAAAATCACCTGCGCCAGCGGCAAAAGCAGAAGCAGCGCCAGCAGCACCTATCGGTGACCGTACACAAAAACGTGTGCCTATGACACGTTTACGTAAAACCATTGCGAATCGTCTTCTTGAAGCGAAAAACTCTACTGCAATGTTAACTACATTTAACGAAGTTAACATGAAGCCAATCATGGATCTTCGTAAGCAGTACCAAGAAGTATTTGAAAAGCGCCACGGTATCCGTTTAGGTTTCATGTCTTTCTACGTGAAAGCAGTGACTGAAGCGTTAAAGCGTTTCCCAGATGTAAATGCATCAATTGATGGCGATGATATTGTTTACCACAACTATTTCGACATCAGCATTGCTGTTTCTACACCTCGTGGCTTAGTAACACCTGTACTTAAAGACTGTGACAAGCTATCTGTTGCAGAAATCGAAAAGGGGATTCGTGAGCTAGCGCTTAAAGGTCGTGATGGTAAGTTAACGCTTGACGATATGACCGGCGGTAACTTCACTATCACCAACGGTGGTGTATTCGGTTCGTTACTATCTACTCCAATTATTAACTTACCGCAGTCTTCAATTTTGGGTATGCACAAAATCCAAGATCGTCCAATGGCTGTAAACGGTAAAGTTGAAATCTTACCTATGATGTACTTAGCGTTATCTTACGATCACCGCCAAATCGATGGTAAAGAATCAGTTGGCTTCTTAGTAACAATTAAAGAGTTACTTGAAGATCCAACACGTTTACTGCTGGATGTTTAATTAAGTAGTATGAAATATAAGCTGTGAGTTAAAATCACAGCTTTTTTTTTGTGCCTATGGTCATACTGGGGTTTTCATGTAGCGCCATCAGATCTATACTAGGCACGCAATTTGGGATAGTTGTTTATTTGCATAAATATTCAACTCTTTTAATATAAAAAATTGGATAAAGCATCATGAATTTGCATGAGTATCAGGCAAAACAACTTTTTGCCGAATATGGTTTACCAGTTTCTCAAGGTTTCGCTTGCGATACACCTGAAGAAGCTGCAGCAGCTGCTGAAAAGATTGGCGGCGATATGTGGGTTGTTAAAACTCAGGTTCACGCAGGTGGACGTGGTAAAGCTGGCGGTGTAAAGCTAGTTAAAACTATTGACGAAGTTAAAGCGTTTGCAGCTAACTGGTTAGGTAAAAACCTAGTTACTTACCAAACAGACGAGAAAGGCCAGCCAGTTGCTAAAATTTTAGTAGAAAGCTGTACTGACATCGCTAACGAACTGTACCTAGGTGCTGTTGTTGACCGTGCTTCTCGTAAAGTTGTGTTCATGGCGTCTACTGAAGGCGGCGTTGAAATTGAAACTGTTGCTGAAGAAACACCAGAACTTATCCACAAAGCTGAGATCGATCCATTAGTAGGTCCTCAAGCTTACCAAGCACGTGAGCTTGGTTTTAAATTGGGTCTTAACCCAACACAAATGAAACAGTTCGTTAAGATCTTTATGGGTCTTGGCAACATGTTCAACGATTTCGATTTCGCATTACTTGAAATCAACCCACTAGTAATAACAGATGAAGGTAACCTTCACTGTCTAGATGGTAAAATTGGTATCGATGGTAATGCACTTTACCGTCAACCTAAAATCCGTGAAATGCACGATCCATCTCAAGAAGATGCACGTGAAGCTCACGCAGCAAGCTTCGAGCTTAACTACGTAGCCCTAGATGGTAACGTAGGTTGTATGGTTAACGGTGCAGGCCTAGCAATGGGTACTATGGACATCGTAAACCTACACGGTGGCAAGCCAGCTAACTTCCTAGATGTTGGTGGCGGCGCGACTAAAGAACGTGTTTCTGAAGCATTCAAAATCATCCTTTCAGATGACAACGTTAAAGCTGTTTTAGTTAACATCTTCGGCGGAATCGTTCGTTGTGACATGATTGCAGAAGGCATCATTGGCGCAGTTAAAGAAGTAGGTGTAACAGTACCAGTAGTTGTACGTTTAGAAGGTACTAATGCTGAATTAGGCCGTGAAGTACTTGCTAAGTCTGATCTTAACATCATTGCTGCTGAATCATTAACAGACGCGGCTGAAAAAGTTGTTGCTGCTGCGGAGGGCAAATAATGTCTGTATTAATCAATAAAGATACAAAAGTTATCTGTCAAGGTTTCACTGGTGGTCAAGGTACTTTCCACTCAGAGCAAGCGCTTGAGTACGGTACACAAATGGTTGGTGGTGTAAGCCCAGGTAAAGGCGGTCAAACGCACCTTGGTCTTCCAGTATTTAACACAGTACGTGATGCTGTAGAAGCAACTGGCGCAACTGCATCAGTTATCTACGTACCGGCACCTTTTTGTAAAGATGCAATCTTAGAAGCAATCGATGCGGGCATCGAGCTAATTGTTTGTATCACTGAAGGTATTCCTACACTTGATATGGTTGACGTTAAAGTTAAACTAGATCAAACAGGTACACGTATGATCGGTCCTAACTGTCCAGGTGTTATCACTCCTGGTGAGACTAAGATTGGTATCATGCCTGGTCACATCCACAAGCCTGGTAAAGTAGGTATTGTTTCTCGCTCTGGTACTTTAACGTACGAAGCGGTTAAGCAAACTACAGATGCTGGTTTTGGTCAGTCTACGTGTGTTGGTATTGGTGGTGACCCAATTCCAGGTACTAACTTTATCGACGTTTTAGAAATGTTCGAAAAAGACGACCAAACTGAAGCAATCGTAATGATTGGTGAAATTGGTGGTACTGCAGAAGAAGAAGCTGCAGAGTACATTAAAGCTAACGTAACTAAACCTGTTGTTTCTTACATTGCTGGTGTTACTGCACCAGAAGGTAAGCGTATGGGTCACGCTGGCGCAATCATCGCAGGCGGTAAAGGTACTGCTGATGAGAAATTTGCTGCATTAGAAGCTGCGGGCGTAAAAACTGTACGTTCACTGGCTGATATCGGTAAAGCACTTAAAGAAAAAACAGGCTGGTAATCAGCGGTTACTCTTTAAAAAAAGGCTCGCAATTGTGAGCCTTTTTGTTATCTATGACTAGAGCGTATTGCCTTAATCTTAAAACGGGTAACTAATATGCTGAAAAAATCTCAGAGATAAATCTTGGCGCTGCTTATTTATAGCTAATTCATCACAGAATGCATGAACGGTTTTCTCTACTTGGTTCATAAAGCGACCATAGCCAATTTCATGTTTGTTATGTGCGGCGGCAACAATCACAAAATGTAGCGTCTCTACGAGTTTATTTTCATCAAAAAATACTTTTATTTGTGGCGCTGAATCTTCTATATCAAAACTAATTTTTTGTAACTCACCATTTCCCTCATTTCTATCCACTTCACTATTACGAATTATTGGCATTGCCCCATTGGCAACCATCGCTGCATGGGTGAGTTTATTATCTTCACAAAGTTGACTAAATAACTGTGAAAAGTGGCTATAAAACGGCTTATAAGTTTGGCTGTTAATCTCACTTTGAAACTGCGTTTTAATATTACGAGTTATCGGTATCGAAAAAGTGACATAGGTCATTTCTGCGTGTGTGCTTGGTATCTCGCATTGTCTTGATTGATAACGAGGATATAAACTTCTTAATTTATAACCGTAACTTTCTTTATTGCCTTTTTCTTTAGCGAATAAATCATAGGTCAAATGCTGATGATCACGTAATTTAAAGCTTGGTTGCTCTACAAATAATTGCTGTTGTAAAAGATCCAAAACTTTTTGTACATTATTATGGAATTGGGCGGAGTGAGCGCGAATATCATCCCCAGTGGCTAAAAACAGTAAGCGAATCTTTTTGCTTTGCTGATCTTCGGTGTAATGAAGTTTATGTGCTTCATGGTAACGAGGATTATAGAAAAACAACATTTGCTTATCGGTTTCAAGTTGATAAGACTCATCATGAAATCGCACGACCGGCAGTTTATCATTGGCGAGTAAATGCACATTGTGAAGTTCATATTCATCACAAGCGGCAAATAGTTGGCGAGCAATACGCTGATAACACGCATTAATATTACTAAAGCTCTTATAAAACTCATCGTTTGGCGTGATTTCAGCTAATAAATAATGGTTTGCTCTAGCATTGCTTGGTATATAAACACGGTGTTGATTTAATGAAGCCATCTTTCGTTCCTGTAAGTTGGGTTTATTTTTGTACTATAAAGTGCTTTGATGACTTAAATATTGCGCTAAAACAAATTTTGTTCATAAACTATCCCTTATTAAACAAACTTTGTTAATTACCAGCATAAACCCGTATCTATTACTGTATGTTACGCTTGGTTTTTGTAATAATGCATTAGTTTTGTTATCACGCAATATACAGAGGTTTATACTCCTATGGCGGAAATCGAGAATCGCCCAAGTAACTTTATTAGAACCCGAATTGATGAAGATTTAGCAAGTGGAAAACATGCCACAACGCATACCCGTTTTCCACCAGAACCAAATGGCTTTTTACATATTGGCCATGCAAAATCAATTTGCCTAAATTTTGGTATCGCCAAAGACTATAACGGTTTATGTAACCTTCGTTTTGACGATACAAACCCAGAAAAAGAAGATATTAACTATGTTAATTCAATTAAAGAAGACGTACAGTGGTTAGGGTTTAATTGGGATGGTGAGATTAAATATTCGTCAAACTATTTTGATGTGCTTTACGGCTATGCAGTTGAGTTAATTGAAAAAGGTTTAGCGTATGTGTGTTTTTTAACTGCCGATCAAGCGCGTGAATACCGTGGCACATTAAAAGAGCCAGGTAAGAATAGCCCTTATCGCGATACCTCGGTTGAAGAAAACCTCGCATTATTTGAAAAGATGCGCAATGGTGAATTTAAAGAAGGTGAATGTGTTCTACGTGCTAAAATTGATATGGCCAGCTCATTTATGGTGCTGCGCGATCCAATTATTTACCGCGTTCGTTTTGCACATCATCACCAAACAGCTGATAAATGGTGCATTTACCCAATGTACGACTTCACGCATTGTATTTCTGATGCGCTAGAAGGTATAACACATTCATTATGTACCTTAGAATTCCAAGATAACCGTCGTCTTTACGACTGGGTTCTTGATAATATCAGCCTTGAATGCCACCCACAGCAAATTGAATTTTCACGGTTAAACCTTGAATACACAATTATGTCAAAGCGTAAGCTTAATGACTTAGTGGTAAATAACAAGGTAGAAGGGTGGGATGACCCGCGTATGCCAACGATTGCGGGTCTTCGTCGTCGAGGTTATACACCGGCTTCAATTCGTGAGTTTTGTTTACGTATTGGTATTACTAAACAAGAAAATATGGTTGAAATGGGTATGCTTGAAGCGTGTATCCGTGATGATTTAAACGAAAATGCACCGCGTGCGATGGCTGTACTTGATCCGGTTAAAATCGTGATTGAGAATTATCAAGCCGACACTGTTGAAACATTGTCTGTTGCTAATCACCCAAATAAAGAAGAAATGGGTCGTCGTGATGTGCCTTTTACCCGTGAAATTTTTATTGAACGTGAAGATTTCCGCGAAGAAGCAAACAATAAGTTCAAACGTTTAGTACTTGATAAAGAAGTACGCTTACGTGGCGCTTATGTAATTAAAGCAGATCGTGTTGAAAAAGATGATAACGGTGAAATTACCACTATTTACTGTACTTACGATCCTGAAACATTGGGTAAAAACCCAAGCGATGGGCGTAAGGTAAAAGGGGTGATTCATTGGGTGTCAGCACCTGAGTCAGTGACGGCGGAAGTACGTTTATATGACCGTTTATTCAGTGTGCCTAATCCTGCTGCAGCAGAAGATTTTGAAAGCACATTAAACCCAGAGTCGTTAGTTGTTATTAATAATGCAAAACTAGAACCTTCACTGGAAAATTCACAGCCTGCGCAAGGTTTCCAGTTTGAGCGTACTGGTTACTTCTCTCGTGATAGTAAATCTGAGAATGTGGTATTTAATCAAACTGTGGGTCTGCGCGACTCATGGGCTAAAATAGATCAGAAGTAATTCTGTTCTATTTTAGACACAAAAAAACCTGCTTTTAGCAGGTTTTTTTATGCAATCAATAAAAATTAACTGTTGTTTTGTGCAAACGCCTTACATGCGTCTTTATCTTCACACTCACCGTATAGGTAAAGAGAGTGGTTAGTTAGCTTAATACCGTTTTCTTCAGCAATCTCGAGTTGACGACGTTCAATTAAGTCATCTTCAAACTCAACAACCTTGCCACACTTTAAACACACTAAATGGTCATGGTGAGTACTGCCAGAAAGTTCAAATACAGACTTGCCACCTTCAAAATGATGACGGCTAACAATACCCGCATCATCAAATTGATTTAAAACACGGTAAACAGTCGCAAGACCAATTTCTTCGCCTAGATCCAATAAAACCTTGTAAACATCTTCAGCGCTTATGTGTTGGTTATCTGGAGATTGAAGAATCTCTAAAATTTTAATACGCGGTAAAGTTACCTTTAGCCCGGCTTTTTTAAGTTCCAAGTTATGATCAGTCATTAAATCTGTCTCAATTTTATTTAGTTATACTAGACATCTTGCAAGATGTACTCGTCACAATAACAGTTAGGATAACGTGCCTTTGCAGGAAGTGCAAAGAACAATTGATCTATATCAATATTAACGCGGAAAATGCTAACTGTTTGATAATATTTTAAACAGTTAGCATAAAAAAGGGGGGATTAATCTGCTAACTCACTTAAGCACATTTCATCATATACTTGAGCACACCATTGTTTAACGCGTTGCTCTGTTAGTTCCGGCTGACGGTCTTCATCAATACCTAAGCCTACAAAGTGCTTGTCATCAGCCATACCTTTTGATGCTTCAAAATCATAGCTGTCTGTTGGCCAATGTCCAACAACAATAGCACCACGCTCTGTTACGATATCGTTGATCATACCCATAGCGTCTAAGAAGTATTCTGCATAGTCTTCTTGGTCGCCACAGCCAAAAATAGCTACTAGCTTACCTTCAAAGCTTACTTCTTCAAGCTCAGGAAAAAAGTCATCCCAATCACACTGCGCTTCGCCATAGTACCAAGTTGGAATACCGAATAAGATCAGATCAAATTCAGCAATCTCTTCTTTAGAGCTTTTTGCAATGTCATGCACAGCAACGAGCTTTTTACCCAATTCTTTTTGGATCATTTTTGCTACGTGTTCTGTGTTACCTGTATCACTTCCGAAAAAAATGCCTACACTTGCCATGGATTTAAACCTTTTATCTATCAATAGCCAATCTTTCTTGTAAAATTGTTTCGATCAACGCACTACGGCTAATATTTTGTGCATCTGCCATATCACTCAAAGCCTGATACAGCTGTGACGAAACTTTAAATTCAACACGCTTTAAGCCACGTGCTTTATCTCTTTTTATTTGATTACGTTTATTGACCTTTAACTGCATATCCCGTGGAAGGGGATTGGTTTTCGGCCTACCTGGACGTTTCTCGTATTCAAATAAATCAAGTGTTGTTCTATCTGTTTCTGACTTGGCCATGCTTAACCTACACCCGCACCTTGCCAAAATACCTGAATAAGTCCTTTGGCAATAAAGCCAGAGCAACCTAAAAAAAGTACCAGCCACACAATATAACGACCAAATTTAGGCACATTGCCGCTTTTCAGTACGTCTTTAATTGCCAAGCCGATAAAAATAAAAATACCTGCTAAGCCAAAATACAACCCTAAGGTATCAAATTCGTTAATAAACTGACTGACCATCGACGTATAACCTTTAAATTAAACGGCGCGTACTATAGCACATAAATCTTTAATTATTTAGTGTGATAAATCAAAAACACGCCACAAAAATAACATTAAACTTCAGTTAAAAAATCATTGATTGCTTTGTTTACAGCCTGTGGTTTTTGGGCATGCAACCAATGACCCGCACCATGGATGATTTTTGCACTTACATTTTTAAACAGCGAATTAATTGCTTCACGGTGCTCAGCTAATATGTAGTCAGAGTCATTACCTTTAATAAACAGAGTTTCGCATAAACAAGAATTATTTGCATTAATGTTGTCGGTAATTGTTGAATATTTATTATCAAGCACTGATAAATTGAATCGCCATACAAATTTCCCTGCATCATTTTTATATAAACTCTTTAGTAAAAATTGACGTACACCTAACTCTTCTATATACGGTTGCATTAATAAATCAGCTTGCTTTCTATCACCAATATCGGCATTTTTTACTGCATTTAATGCCTCAATGATTTGGGTATGACGAGCCGGGTAGCTAACTGGGGCGATATCAAGTACCACTAATTTATTGACTAATTCGCTATGGGTTAATGCAACTTGCATTGCCACTTTACCGCCCATGGAATGCCCTACAAGGTGGGCTTTTTGTATTTTCAATTTCGTCATTAATTCAACAACATCATTAGCCATTGCAGTATAATTCATTTCATCGCTGTGGGGCGAAAGGCCATGATTACGTAAATCAACATTGGTTACGCAAAAGTGTTCACTTAATGGTTTTGCAATCACATTAAGGTTTTCTAATGAGCCAAACAGTCCATGGATCAAAACAACATCAGGACCTTGACCAATTTGTTTGTAATTTAATTGCATAAACGTCTCCCATAATTTTGCGCATAGTTTGCCGAGCATTAACTAAAAAAGCAAAAAATACAGATATTATTTAAACGCTGGATGCAAAATACCTAGCTCTCTGATTATTTGGTCATTATTAATTATAGTTATGTTAAGGCAGTGAGGGTTTAAAAGCGATTTATACTCGTCATAGCTTTTAATAATAGAACGACTATTATTTGCAATATTGTCTTGCCTAATATCGCTTTTAATTCCAACGACGCTCGCATCTTGAGGTGATTTGGGTATAATCATATCGAAAGAAAAATGTGACCCGTAATGACAGGAAGAACATGAAACAAATCGACATAGACGACGAGTTATATCAGTACATTGCTAGCAATACCCAGAGTATTGGTGAAAGTGCATCGACTATTTTACGTCGTTTATTAAATCTCAGCGGCGAAAAAATTCACACTACAAAATCAGACACTGATCATAAAAATGAAACTGTTAGTGTGTCTAATCCATCTGAAGAACAACAAGTTGCTGCCGTTGAACAGCCAGCCTCTGTGGCGAAACCGCCGGTAAATAAAAAGAATGCGAACGTATTTAATATTTTAAATAAAGAAGAGCTGGCAATGCAAAAAGGCGTTGTAGGTCGTTTCTTATTTATTTTAAGTGCATTTTATCGAACGCATAAAACAGACTTCTCTGCGGTGTTAGATATTAAAGGTCGAGATCGTGTTTACTTCGCGACCAGTAAAGAAGACTTAGTGAATAGCGGTAGTAGTATGAACCCAAAAAATATCACTGACAGTGAATATTGGGTGATGACCAATTCTAATACCACGCGTAAAAAAATGATGCTGCATGAAGTTGCACTTAGTTTAGGCTACAGCAATGAGCAAGCTGAAAAAATTCGTGATTATCTTTAAGGAAAGACCATGGCAATTCATTCCGGCGCAGGGAAAACTGCACCACAATCGGTTTTAGTGAATGTACCAAAGTTAGTGTCTGCGTATTATTTAAATGAGCCTGACTTAGAGCAAAACCCCGAGCATTGTGTTGCATTTGGCACCTCAGGGCATCGAGGCTGTGCCTACGATGTAAAATTTAACGAATCGCACATATTATCAATTACCCAAGCTATTTGTGATTACAGAAAGCAAAACGATATATTTGGTCCGTTATTTTTAGGTAAAGATACCCACGCACTGAGCGAGGCGGCCTTTAACTCAGCAATTGAAGTGTTGGTTGCTAATGAAGTCCAAGTGATCACCCAAGAAAATGGCGACTTCACACCAACACCAGTAATTAGCCACGCTATTGTTAGTTATAATAAAAATCACCCAAATGAATTGGCCGATGGCATTGTCGTTACTCCGTCTCATAATCCTCCTGAAGATGGCGGGTTCAAATATAACCCACCTAATGGCGGTCCTGCAGATACAGATGTAACAAAATGGATTGAAGATAGAGCCAATCAGCTTTTAATGGAAGACTTAGTTGAAGTAGAACTGTTTCCATTTGCTAAAGCGTCGCGTTCTGGTTTTATCCGCTATGAAGATTTAATGACACCGTACATTAATGATCTTGAAAACATTGTTAATTTAAAAGCGATTAGTGATGCTGGTATTAAAGTAGGTATCGATCCATTAGGTGGTTCAGGCATTAACTTTTGGCCAGTGATTGCTAAAAAATATAATCTAGATTTAACCGTTGTAAATGACAGTGTTGATCCGCGTTTTGCATTTATGCCACTTGATAAAGATGGCAAAATTCGTATGGATTGCTCATCACCTTATTCAATGGCTAATTTAATTGCCCTTAAAGATGATTTTGATTTATCGATTGGTAATGACCCTGATTATGACCGTCACGGCATAGTAACACCAGATGGGTTAATGAATCCTAATCACTTTTTAGCCGTAGCGATTGACTATTTACTAACGCATCGTGATTGGGATGCCAGTGTTGAAATCGGTAAAACTCTTGTTTCTAGCTCAATGATTGACAAAGTAACTGAGCGCAACAAGCGTAAAGTAAAAGAAGTACCCGTTGGCTTTAAATGGTTTGTTGAGGGTTTAAACAAAGGCAAATTGGCCTTTGGTGGTGAAGAAAGCGCTGGAGCGGCTTTCTTACGTTTTGATGGCACGGTTTGGTGTACAGATAAAGATGGCTTTATCATGGGCTTACTCGCCGCTGAAATTCTTGCTGTTACAGGTAAAACACCGTCTGCGCTGTATAAAGAACTAGAGCAAGAGTTTGGTGCGCCACTTTATAAACGCCTAGATGCGCCAGCAACGCCTGAGCAAAAGTCGCGATTAAAAGCACTCAGTGCTGGTGACGTAAAAGCAGATACCTTAGCGGGTGAGCCTATTTTACAAAAGCTAACTCATGCGCCAGGTAATAATGCAGCTATTGGTGGGCTAAAAGTGGTAACTGAAAGTGGCTGGTTTGCGGCGCGTCCGTCAGGTACAGAAGATATTTATAAAATTTACTTAGAATCATTTAAAGGCGAAGAGCACTTGGCCTTATTAGAAAAAGAAGCTAAAAAACTGGTTGATTCAGTGATTAGCTAATATGCAATTACAACTAAAAACGGCTGATTTTATCAGCCGTTTTTGTATCTATAATTTACAAAAAAAAGGGCTTTTATCGTTATGTCAGCCACTGCAGAATATATTAATCAATTAAAACAAGATGGTGATTTTTTAACGCTTTCGCGAAACCATGAATGGCATTTAGAGGCAGGTCAATTTACGCTTAACAACCAGACTAAAGTAACCATACACGATACCGGAGTGATTGAGTTTGAACCAGATTGTATAACCTCAAAAAATGTGGTGCTATCCAGTGCCATTCATGGCAATGAGACAGCCCCCATTGAAATTTGCGATGAACTCATTAAACACATTATTAGTGGGCAACTTGAATTACAACAACGGGTTTTATTTATTTTTGGTAATCCTCAGTCAATTAATATTGGTAAACGATTTGTAGAAGAGAACTTAAACCGCTTGTTTAACGGCCACCACACTGTTGATGGTATAGCGATGAACGACGAACGCGTTCGCGCTGATAAACTTGAGCAATATGTTAGCGATTTTTACGCCCGTTCAGAGCAGGGTACGTATCGCTGTCATTATGATTTACATACCGCTATTCGCGGTTCTAAAAACGAAAAATTTGCTGTTTACCCATTCTTACATGGCAAGCCTTGGAAAAAGTCGCAACTGCAGTTCTTATTAAGCTGTGGTGTGAATACAGTATTGATGATGAAGTCGCCAGCCACCACGTTTAGCTACTATTCGTCGTTTGTGCATGGTGCCGACTCATTTACTGTAGAGCTTGGGCAAGTGAAACCCTTTGGTGAAAACGACATGTCACGCTTTGCAAAAACAAAACAAACTCTAACTGCATTAATTAGCCAAAAAGAAGTAAAATACCCAGAATTTAATGCAAGCGACTTTGAGTTGTTTTCTGTTCATCGAACTATTAACCGCACAGAGCAAAACTTTAGTTTTCCGTTTTCTGACGATGCCGAGAATTTTACAGGGTTTGCAAAGGGTGAGCTTTTAGCCACCGATGGCGATAATGCCATATATGCCGACGTAGAAGGGGAAGCAATTATTTTTCCTAACGCACAGGTAGCCATTGGGCAACGTGCATTACTTACAGTAGTCCCTATGCAAGTGGATAGCCGCTTTAGCTAAATCAACACATCAGACCACTTGTTATTAAAGTTTAACCAACTGATTAATAAGTGGTTAATTATATGTATAGTTAACTTGCCAGTTTTTTGCTCATTATTTACTTTTGTTTGGTCACAGTTTTGTTGAATAACACTTTACGTTAACGTAAAGTGTTGGCAGCTTTAATTAAATACAGTGCAGATGTTGCAAAGTTTATTCAGCAACTATCACCCATAATAATAATCCAAAGGGGCGCTGTGATACCGACAACAAAAGAAGGTAGGTTATGAGTAATCCCAATAACGTATCGCTGAATATTAATCATGAGCTTGAGTTTATTGACGGCCACGCACTTAATATTCCAACCCTGAGTATTTTAACTGAGGACGGCGACATTCATCCTAGTGCTCCTGCACCTGATATTTCTAAACACACCGCTATTAAATTATACGAAACCATGCGTTTTATTCGTTTATTGGATGAACGTATGCAGGGTGCTCAACGCCAAGGGCGTGTTAGCTTTTACATGCAGTGTTTAGGGGAAGAAGCGGCGGTAACAGCCTCTGCTGCAGCCCTTGAACAAGATGACATGATCATGGCGCAATACCGTGAACAAGCAGCCTTACACTATCGTGGTTTTACCCTTGATCAATTTATGAACCAAATGTTTTCGAATGAATTAGATTTAGGTAAAGGCCGTCAAATGCCGATCCATTATGGTTCTAAAGCACTTAACTACATGACCATTTCATCACCTTTGGGAACACAAATTCCACAGGCTACGGGTTACGCATATGGTCAAAAAGTAAAACACATTGATGCTAAAACAGGTGAACTAGCAAGTACTATTGATAACGTTACTATTTGTTATTTTGGTGAAGGGGCTGCCTCAGAAGGTGACTTTCATGCAGGCTTAAATATGGCTGCAGTACATAAAGCACCGGTTATCTTTTTTGCACGTAACAATGGTTATGCTATTTCAACCCCAGCCGATGAGCAATTTAAAGGCGATGGGATTGCATCGCGTGGTGTGGGTTATGGTATTAAAACCATTCGTGTTGATGGCAGTGATGCGCTCGCCGTTTACGCGGCTACTAAAAAAGCCCGCGAAATTGCTGCAACACAAGGTGAACCGGTATTAATTGAATCGATAGCGTATCGTTTAGGTGCGCATTCAACATCAGATGATCCAAGCGGTTACCGTTCAAAAGATGAAGAAGCAAACTATAAAACATGCCCAATTGAGCGCTTTAGAAAATGGTTAGTAAAACAAAATTGGTTAGATGACGCAGAAGATATCAAAGCGAAAGAAACAATTCGTGATGATATTTTAGCGGCACTAAAACGCGCTGAAGTAATTGATAAGCCGGCGTTAGAAGAGCTAATTTCAGATGTTTACGATACGCCAATTCCATCTTTACAACGTCAATATGATGAACTTAAAACGCATATAAAAGCACATCCAGACGCCTACCCAACAACAGCAGGGAGAATTAAGTAATGGCTAAAATGAACATGCTACATGCAATTAATTCTGCTTTAGATATCACCATGAATGAACATCCTCAAGCGTGTATTTTTGGTGAAGACGTGGGTTATTTTGGCGGTGTTTTTAGAGCAACATCAGGGTTACAAGAAAAGTACGGTAAGCATCGCGTATTCAATACCCCGCTCACAGAGCAAGGTATTTTAGGCTTTGCAAATGGTTTGGCAGCCTTTGGTGCACCTGCATTGGCAGAGATTCAATTTGCTGATTACATCTTTCCTGCGTTTGATCAAATTGTGAATGAATCGGCTAAGTTTCGTTATCGTAGTGGTAATGAGTTTAATGTGGGTAATCTAACGATTCGTACACCTTACGGTGGCGGTATTGCTGGTGGTTTGTATCACTCGCAATCGCCAGAAGCGTACTTTGCTCACACGCCAGGGTTAAAAATTGTCGTGCCGCGTAACCCGTACCAAGCTAAAGGCTTACTGCGTGCGTGTATTAAAGACGACAACCCAGTGCTATTTTTTGAGCCCAAACGTTTATACCGTGCTTCAACTGGTGAAGTGCCTGAGGAAGATTACAGCATTGAACTTGGTAAAGCTGAAGTGGTTCAAGAGGGTACTGACGTTACTTTATTAGCGTGGGGTGCACAAATGGAAATTATAGAAGCAGCGGCAAAGCAAGCCAGTGAACAGGGCATTAGCTGTGAAGTGATTGACCTTCGCAGTATTTTACCATGGGATGTTGAAACGATTGCTAAATCAGTGACTAAAACAGGCCGTCTTATTGTTAGTCATGAAGCACCTATTACTAACGGTTTTGGCGCAGAAATAGCCGCAACCATCGCTCAAGAGTGTTTTCTGCATTTAGAGTCGCCTATTTTACGTGTTTGTGGCCTAGATACGCCATACCCGCTGGCGCTCGAAAAAGAATATGTTCCAGATGCATTAAAAGTAATGGCCGCAATTAAACAATCAGTGAACTTTTAGGGGTTTCCATGGCTAAAGATTTTATATTACCTGACATTGGTGAAGGCATAGTTGAATGCGAAGTAGTCGAATGGCTGGTACAAGAGGGCGACACTGTAAAAGAAGATCAGCCTATTTGTGATGTGATGACAGATAAAGCCTTAGTGCAAATTCCAGCGGTACACGATGGGGTGATCACTAAGCTGCATTGTAAAAAAGGCGATATTGCTAAAGTACATGCGCCGTTATTTGCAATGGATGTTGCCGGTGAAGCGCCTAGTGAAGAGACTCAAACAGCTTCTTCACCAACAAGTACTCGTGAACACTTAGAAGACTTTATTTTACCCGACATTGGTGAAGGTATTGTTGAGTGTGAAATTGTTGAATGGTTAGTTGCAGAGGGCGATGAAATAGAAGAAGATCAAGCCGTTTGTGATGTAATGACCGATAAAGCATTAGTACAAATACCAGCTAAATACACCGGTACAGTGCAAAAGCTGTATTATCAAAAAGGTGAAATTGCGAAGGTGCATAGCCCATTATTTCAAATGACGGTTGCAGGGCAAGTCGCAAAAGAAGACGTTGATGTTAACCAAGCAGTTGTAAAAGCACAAAGTAACGCAACGTCAGACGCACCTGCTAAGCAAACGCAAACTGCAATAGTTAACGAAAAAGCGGTTGCATCACCGGCGGTTAGGCGTAAAGCGCGTGAGCTTGACGTTGATTTAACCTGCGTACCAGGTAGTGGTAAAAATGGCCGTATTTATAAACAAGATATTGAAGCGTTTATAAAAAATGAAGTGCCATCTGGCATGGATACCTCTGAGCTTAACAAGCCACAAACTACCCAGAGTAAAAACACTCGTAGTACTGAACACGCAACTAGCGCGGGTGGAACGCGAACAGAAGTAATTAAAGGCATTAAAGCGGCCATGGCAAAACAAATGGTGGCTTCAGTTTCAACGATTCCGCACTTTACTTACAGTGACGAAATTGATCTAACTGATTTAATTGCACTTCGAACTGATCTTAAAGAGCAATATAAAGCACAGGGCGTTAAACTTACGATGATGCCGTTTTTTATTAAGGCATTATCTTTGGCAATGACTGAATTCCCGGTACTTAACTCAAAAGTAAATGATGATTGCAGTGAAATTACCTACTATGATGATCACAATATTGGGGTTGCAGTGGACTCTAAAGTGGGCTTATTAGTACCAAATATTAAAGCCTGCCAAACTAAGAGTATTGTAGAGGTGGCTAATAATTTAACGCAATTAACTGACTCAGCTCGAGAAGGCCGCGTAGCACCAGATGATTTAAAAGGCGGTACTATTAGTATTTCTAATATTGGTGCGATTGGTGGCACTATAGCTACACCAATTATTAATAAGCCAGAAGTGGCGATTGTTGCCTTAGGTAAATTACAGCACCTTCCGCGCTTTGACGAGCAAGGGCAAGTGGTATCGCGTGCAATTATGCAAGTAAGTTGGTCAGGGGATCACCGTGTAATTGATGGCGGCACTATCGCGCGCTTTAATAATTTATGGAAAGAATACTTAGAGCAGCCAGCTAAAATGATGATGGCTATGCGCTAAGTCTTTATATTCATTTATAAATTAAAAAACCAGCAACTAGCTGGTTTTTTTATAACTAAATAAATAAAAGCTAGACTGATTTAGCTCAGAAAATACAGGCCATAACCAACCATTAATGCCGGTATGGCGGTATAAATTGTAGCAATAATAGCCGCTTTAGGTGTCATGGCAATGGCTGGGAAAAGCGCATCGCCATCGTTGGAAATGGCATTGGCCGCTAATGCGCTAAACGGAATAACCCCTTGAATATATAAAGTGGTAACAATTATTTGCGGGCCACAGCCAGGTAAAAAACCAATTAATACCGCTATGAGCGGGGCCATATAAGCATAATTTAAAAACCATGTTTTTAAATCAAGACCAAACACTGTCACCAGTAGTTCAAATAATATAAAGGAGGCAACCACCCACGCGGTTACAAAATGAGTATCTTGTAGTACTTTTGTGAGTTTTGAAGGTGGACTGCATATATCATCTTCTGAGGTTACTTCTTTATAGCTTTCACCTTTTGAAGATAACGCCCACATAAATACGACAAACAACGCCATTAATGCGCCAAAATGAGTAACAGTGATTGTGGTGTACTGCCCAAATTGGCTCAAATCAATATTAAAAGCGAGTAAAAAGGCAATGAGTAACCCCGGAATAATAGCGATGTACCAAATAGGCTTACTGAGCGTAATTATTTTCGTCGGTAAAAGGGTAACCTGTGGTGTGTGCTTTTGATCAGTTGGGCATAAGTAGCCTGTTTTATGAAGTGTGTTGACGATTAAACCCGTTACTGAGCCAACCACAAACCCTATTGCCATGATGGTTAAACCCTCGGTAGGGCGAGTCGCTAATAATAAAAACGCGGCATCACCCATAGTGGCCGTTAATACAGCAACAATTGCGCCAAAGCTAGCTTGGCCTTTTGTAAATTGAGTCACCACAATAATCGCGCCACCACAGCCTGGTAACATGCCTAAAAAAGCAGCAAAGCTGACCTCTAATACCGGTGACTTAGCATTTAGGTAACGAAGCTTTAGTTGGGGTAAATGATCAATCGCGTAGTAGTAAATAAATAAGGTCGCAACAACAAACACACTGACTTGAAAAAAAGCATCACTCAGTGCAGTAATTGTTATGGCGCGTGAACCGGGCAGGGCTAAACAGACTAAAATTAACAGAGGTAAAATTAGGCGTTTATTTTGATGAAAAACACGTTTTGCAGCTGGCGAAATAACTCCTAAATGGGATGTTAAAAACATACAGTACGACCTAATTAAAGAATGAGATCGCACTGTACTATTTTATCAAATGATAATCAATATCATTTACGTGTTGGCGCAGTAGTTATTTTTTACGTTGAAACTCTGAGTTTTCATTCCACGTAGGCCACTGAGTTTGTTGTGAAATATCAAAACCTACTTTATAAAATAATTGTAAATCTTGAACCGCACCTGATAAATCCCACTCATCACGGTATCTATCACAAGGTTGGTGGTAACAACCACGCAGTACTAAGCTCATACGCTTACGGTAATTTGCAGTTTCTTCATCAAACGCTTGTGTACCGCCACCGGCATACATGGCAGGAACACCCATATTAGCAAAGGCAAAGTGATCTGAGCGGTAGTAACCACCTGAAGATGGTTTAGGGTCGCCCGATACTTTTCTGCCTTGCTCTTTGGCCGCAGTTGCTAATAGCTCATCCATTTGTGATTTACCAATACCCACCACACTAATATCTTTTACTTTACCTAATAGGTTTAAGCTGTCCATATTAATATTTGCAACGGTTTTATTAGCTGGAATAACTGGATTCGCAGCATAATATTTCGAGCCTAATAAACCTTGTTCTTCAGCGGTTACCGCTAAAAAGGTCATTGAGCGGTCAGGGCGTTTACCTAGTTTGGTAAATGCTTCAGCCACTTCGATCATACCGGCTGTACCTGTCGCATTATCGTGGGCACCATTATAAATTTGATCGCCTTTACGATTTTTATCCGTTCCTAAATGATCCCAATGCGCAGAGTAAATAATATGCTCATCTGGCGTTTTACTACCGGGAAGAGTGGCAATAAAGTTATAAGATACCGATTTTTTGATGGTATTTTTTACATTCACAGTGGCAGCTAAATCGCCCATATCTACATGGTAAGCACCTTTAGCTGCTTCTGCTTTAGCAGTATCAAAATCAAGGCCTGCTTTAGTAAATAGCTCTTTTGCTACATCAACAGTAACCCAACCTTCAACAGCAACACGATCCATGTTGTTATTATCTTTTACAAAACCAAACTGCTCGCCACTCCACGAGTTCTCAACCACTGACCAAGGGTAAGAAGCAGGAGCCGTTTCATGAATGATAATAGCGCCCGCTGCACCTTGACGGCTTGCTTCTTCGTATTTATAAGTCCAGCGCCCGTAATAGGTCATGGCATCACCGGTAAATAAGTTTGGATCTTTAGTTGCAAAACCAGGATCATTTACCAGCATCACGACGGTTTTACCCTTAACATCTAGGCCTTCGTAATCATTCCAATTATATTCAGGTGCGTTAACACCGTAGCCGACAAATACCAGCTCTGAATTTTCAATCCCTTCTTGCGCACTTATACGGCTACTACCCATTACCATGTCTTTTTTGTATTGGTAGTCTTTACCGCCAATATTAAGCACCATGTCAGAGTCTGCTTCTAATGATACAAGCGGGACTTCTTGGAAAAAGCTGTCGCCATTACCCGGCTCAAAGCCTAAAGCAGTAAATTCTTTTGTTAAGTAATCAAGCGTAAGCTTTTCACCTTCAGATGAAGGAGCACGTCCACCAAATTCATCAGAAGCTAACACTTTTACATGCTTAGCAATTTCATCCGCTTGAATGCTGTTGTAGCCTTTAGCGACATCATCAGATGTAATACTTGTTGTTGCACAGCCGGCTAAAATTGCCGTTGTTATTAGGGTCAAAGAAAAATAACGTTTCATATTGGCTCTTTTTTTGTTCTAAGTGGCGTTAGTATATGAACTTCTGTTAATTAGAACCAGTTTTTGCGGTAAACTGTTGCTGATAAAAATGTACAGTAAAGGTAACAATGAAGCGTTTTACTCCCCCAGAACAATTTCAAGTAACGAGTATAAATGGAGGTGCATTTGAGCACCTTCGTCAGCTGTTTAAAATAGATCAGCAAACAGACTGGCCTGAGCCTGCGTACTTTACCCCGTATTTAAACGCCATCAATGCTAATAACCTCCCCATTCGTTTTGTCGATGATGCCAAGGTTGATTTTGCTGAGCGCTATTATGAACAAGTCATTTTTGAAACAGGGGACGTGCCCACCCGACAACAAAACTGGCATGATCTGTTTGGTGGTTTTATTTGGTGCTTATTTCCAAAAACAAAAGCCCTTATTAATCAGCGTCATGTTGATGAAATAGCGTTGCATGGATTAAAACAACGAAGTAAACACCGTAACGCACTGACCTTGTTTGACGAGTGTGGGGTTGTGCTAGCTGTCAGCGAATCACAGTGGAAAGAGTGGTTAAGAGATCATCAATGGAAAACTGCATTTGTAGAGCACAAAGTACAGTGGGGTAAAACCATTGCGCCTTTCATGTTTGGCCATGCTAATTATGAAATGTTAACCAAACCTTATATTGGACTGACTGGCAAAGCCTTATTTGTAAATGTACCGGATGAAATATTTTGTAAAGATTTAGTAACGCAATACCAGTACCTAGATCAGCGCCTTTATGAGATGATTAAAACTGATGATTGTTTAGCCGATAACAAACAGCTTTCACCTTTACCTTTATTAGGTGTTCCTGGTTGGTTTGATGAGAATAACAATCCATCATTTTACGATAACACGGACTATTTTAGACCGAAACGAAGGACACTAAAATGATAGAAGTTACCGCGCTTAAAAAGAAGTTTAAGCTCACTAAAGATCATAAAAAAAATAAAATAGATGATATAGACCCCCGTGAAGATAAAGATTATTTTCACTCGGTTAAAAATGTCAGCTTTAGCTGTGCAAAAGGCGAAGTACTAGGGCTATTAGGACCGAATGGCGCGGGCAAAACCACAACATTAAGAATGATCTCTACCGCTTTAAAACCGGATGATGGCAGTATTACTATTGCAGGAAACGACATAATTAAAATGCCACTCATTGGGCGTAAGTGTATTGGTTTTTTATCCGGCTCGACTGGTTTATATGGTCGTTTAACGGTAAAAGAAAACATAGAGTACTTTGCAAAACTGCACGGCATGAGCAAGCAGGCTATTAAGGCACGCTGTGAAGAATTATTTACCTTACTTGATATGCATAAATTTATTGATAAACGCGCTGAGAACCTATCAACCGGCATGAAGCAAAAAGCCAACATTGCGCGTGCTGTGGTACATCATCCAGACGTTGTTATTCTTGATGAGCCAACTACCGGCCTCGACATTATGACCACCCAAACGGTGATCAACTTTATTAAAGGCTTAAAGGCACAAGGTACTCCTGTTATTTTTTCTACGCATCATTTAGATGAAGTAGCCCTTTTATGTGACCGCGTTGCGGTGATTAATGAAGGCGTTAGTTGTTTTGATGGCACGCTCGCTGAATTTAAACAGGCAGGCAACAGTGAAGAATTAAACCAAGCGTTTATGAACATATTAACGGAGAAACATGATGTTTGAAGTATTTAAAAAGGAATTAACCGAGCTGCTACGCGATAAAAAAACCTTATTGTTCGTGGTGGTATTTCCCATTGTGGTTTTCCCGTTGTTATTTGCTGTGGTTGCGTTTATATCCTCGCAAGCTGCGCTTGATGCTGAACAAAAAGTAAATACCTATGTGATTATCAATGGCGACTATGCACCAGAATTTACTGATAAAGTATTTTATCACAAAAGCTTTGAGTTATATAAAGGTGATAAAACCTTCAACAGTGTTGAGGAGCTAAAAGCTGGTGTAAACGCCGGCGATATCGACATGGGAATATACCTGCCAAGTGATGCAGTGCAAACATTAAATGAGCAAAAGCAAAGCGAATGGCAAGTTGTATTCAATGATTCAAAATCAATTAACTTCTTATTTGAGCGTGTCAAAGAGCTTGCTAAAGAGTACAGTGATACTTTACAAGAAAGTAAATTATTGAGCTTTGGTATAGATAAAAGCGCACAAGAAGCTATTTTAAAGCCAGTTAATGTAGTTAAAGTAGACACTGCCGATAAGCGCGAAAACCTAGGTGAAAAAGTGGGTGGGTTTTTACCTTATCTACTTATTCCGTTAGTACTGGTAGGCGCAACGTATCCGGCTATTGATTTAGGGGCCGGTGAAAAAGAACGAGGTACCTTAGAAACTTTATTACTTACACCTATTACTCGTACCGAGCTAGTATTGGGTAAATTCATTACTCTACTCACTACGTCAATTGCATCAACCACGATAACCGTTATTAGTATGGGGTGTTGGATAGCCTTAGCGCTGGCTTTTGCTGATCTTGAATTTATCAAAGCCGCTTTTAGTACATTGGCTATCACAGACTTACTAATGATTTTTGTCTTATTATTGCCTATAGCTGCAACCTTTTCTGCATTAGCTCTGGCAATATCAATCTATGCACGCTCGTTTAAAGAAGCGCAAAATTACATGACGCCATTAAGTATGGTCGTGTTTTTCCCGATTATTATTTCAATAATGCCTAACATGGAACTGACCTCGAAAACGGCGTTTATTCCGGTAACTAACGTCGCCTTAGCGATTAAAGAAATTGTTAAAGGCACCGTTGATTACACGCTGGTGGGATTGATATTCCTAGCAACAGCACTCATCGCTGGGGCACTACTGGCATTTTGTGTGAAATGGTTTAACCGTGAAGATGTGTTGTTTAGATAATTCATAAGTATAAAAAAGGTCGCAGAGCGACCTTTTTTATTAATTATTATTAGGTTTTAGTGCTGAAATGAGTACTTAAAAAATCGAGCTTGGCTTACAGGAATTAATAAAAAACCGCTGTATGAAAAAATCATACAGCGGTTTTTTAATTAATTTTAAGCTTATGCATTAAATTGATTTTTGATTGTTTCAATCGCGCTATCAATATCTATCATTAGCTTTTCACCAGTGCGGCGGTTTTTAAGTTCTACCTTGTTTTCATCAAGGTTACGCTCACCAATTACAAGCGTGTAAGGTACACCGAGTAATTCCATGTCGTTAAACATAACACCAGGGCGCTCTTTACGGTCATCAAATAGCACATCTAAACCTGCATCTTTCAAACCTTGATATAGATTATTAGCAATATCAGGGATACGATGCGATTTATGCATATTCATTGGCACAATTGCTAAATCGAAAGGGGCGATGGCTTTAGGCCAGGTAATACCGTATTGGTCGTTATTTTGCTCAATAGCTGCAGCAACAACACGCGATACACCAATACCATAACAACCCATAGTCATTGTTTGGTTTTTACCTGATTCGCTCAGTACACCTGCTTTCATTGCTTCTGAGTACTTAGTACCTAGTTGGAAAATATGACCAACTTCAATACCGCGCTTAATTTGCAACGTGCCTTGACCACACGGGCTAGGATCGCCCTCAACAATATTACGGATATCAGCAACTTCGTAGTCTGTTACGTCGCGATCCCAGTTAATACCACTAAAGTGCTCATCGTCTTTGTTGGCACCAGCTACAAAATCAGCCATTACATTCGCTGTTCTATCAACAATAATTGGCATGTTTAAGCCAACAGGGCCTAAAGAACCCGGTTTTGCGCCAATGGCAGCCACAATATCTGCCTCGGTTGCCATTTCTAATGGTGCAGCAACCAGTGGGTGTTTTTCAGCTTTAAGTTCATTAAGCTCGTGATCGCCACGCAGTACTAGTGCAACTAAGCCACGTTTTCCGTCTTCATCAGGGGCGCCATAAACAATCAGTGTTTTAACACCGCGATGTGGTTTTACACCATAGTGTTTTTTCAGCTCATTAATTGTTTTAGCATCAGGCGTTGGGAATGCTTTTAGCTCTTTGCTTGCTTCAGGGCGCGATTCAGTTGGCGCTAGCGCTTCAGCTTTTTCAATATTAGCGGCGTAGTCACTAGCATCACTAAAGGCAATAGCGTCTTCGCCAGATTCAGCAAGTACGTGAAACTCATGCGATACACTACCGCCAATAGAGCCGGTATCAGCAATAACAGGGCGGAAATCAAGACCTAAACGTTCAAAAATATTACAGTAGGCTTTGTGCATAACTTGATAAGTTGCATCTAAACATTCATCGGTTAAATGGAATGAGTAGGCATCTTTCATAGTAAATTCACGAGCACGCATAACACCAAAGCGCGGACGACGTTCGTCACGTACTTTAGTTTGTACTTGGTACAAAGTAATAGGCAGTTGCTTGTAGCTGTTAATTTCTTTGCGGACAAAATCGGTGATCACTTCTTCATGGGTAGGACCCATAGCAAATTCACGATTGTGACGATCGGTAAAGCGCATAAGCTCAGGACCAAACTCACTCCAGCGGCCCGATTCTTCCCATAAGTCAGCCGGTTGAATTACTGGCATTAGCATTTCAATTGCGCCTGCTTTATCCATTTCTTCGCGTACAATGTTTTCTACTTTTCTAAGCACACGTAAACCAGAGGGTAGCCAAGTGTATAAACCCGAAGCGACGCGACGGATCATTCCGGCTCTAAGCATTAATTGATGCGATACAATTTCCGCATCTGATGGCGTTTCTTTAAGTGTAGCGAGTATATATTGACTAGTACGCATGTTTTTTCCGAAATAGAGTAATATGTTCTTTTAATTAAGGCGCTCAGTTTACCAGCGGATGCATTGACACTAAAGCGCTAAGTGATTTTTTATCGCATTTTATAGCCATAGCAGGGTCTTAAAGTTAGTTTAACTGAGCTCTATATGAGTAACCAGATGATGAGAGTCAGTCACTTGCCAAGTAATGTTGTATTCATACAAATTCATACCATAACTTTGCATGCCTTGTTTTTGCTTTTTATACGCTGGGCGAGGGTCTTGTTTTAGTACATTACTAATAAACGCTTGTAGCTCAGGATAGTGGCTTTGTTTATTTATAAATTCCAAAGCTTGCTCACTAAATTCAACACTCATGTGAGTTTCTGGGCGCGTGTCGGCAAAGCCTGCACTGGCATCAGGTAAAGCGTCTGAATAGGGCAAATAAGGCTTAATATCAACAATAGGTGTACCATCAAGTAAATCAATACCGGCGAGCAATAACGCTAACTGCCCATTTTTGTATTCAATTCCCTCTAACTTAACAGCACTCATCCCTATAGCGTTAGGTCTGAATGTAGCGCGTGTGGCAAAAACGCCTTTACGCTCATTGCCACCAAGGCGCGGCGGGCGCACCATTGCTGAATAGCCTTTATCTGCGGTTTCATGAAAACGAAATAATAGCCAAATATGGCTAAATTCATCTAAACCACGAACAAATTCTTCACGATTAAAATCTGGAGCAAAAATAAGTTTAGCTTTTGCTTCTGGCACTAATCGAGGTTGTCTAGGAATGGCAAACTTTTGTTTATACGGTGATTGAATATGGCCAATAGCCGAAATCTGATAATCGCTCATAATGCTCGCTAACAAATAAAATAGGGGGGTATTCTACCTGTAATTACCATTGGTGGCATTAGCTTAATATAATCAGCATAAAGAGAGTTTAGACTGACTGGTTTAAATGTGGAATAAAAAAGGGCAAGGCTAAACCTAGCCTTACCCTTATATTGCAACTATTGAGTTGTTATTAAAACATATATTGGAAAGATACTGACGCAACGTCCATTTCTGGATCAATATCATCATCTAATTCGTAACGCTCATACTCTAAACGCACTTGCATATTGGTCGTGAAAGCATATTCAATACCTGCACCATAAAATACGTCACCACCGTCTTGTGATACGCTAACGCTGCCTACTGGTAGTTCTTGAGTTAAATCAGCATCCCATTCAAACCAACCGCCTTTTGCATAAACAGAAAAATCTTCAGTGATTGGCGCTGCAAAACGCGCTGCTAGTGATACCCCATCAATTTCTGCTTTACTGTCTATGTCACTCACTTCATCAAAATTTTGATAGGCAAGTTCAAGGCTTAAATGTTCATTAAATTGAGTACCGATATAACCTTTTAACATTTGCGCGTCGTCATCGAAATCGGTGTCGTTTTCGCTATCTTCAAACTGAAATGAATATTGGCCGTAACCAATACCCGTATAAACACGTGGAGAGTCCATGTCGGTAACATCAGCCTGTGCTGCTGAATTAAAACCCAGTGTTGCTAAAGCAAGTGCAGAAAGAGAAAGTGTTTTAATCATTGTATAGCTCCTTTAAAAAATAAAATCTAATGTTCGATAGATTCATCAAACGTCGATTTATTGCAGTGAACATGCCAATAATTTTTTTGTTTAATATTTGCTCTTAAAGTGTATTTATTGAACTTTTTTGGTGGTTTAAGTACGCAAAACATCCAGCTGTTAAGCGTACTGTTAATTTGTAAAAAATAAAAATTGTAGAATTTACAGCTTGTTGTAGTTTATACATACCTGCAAAAGGTACTTAATTAAACTTGATAAAGTAAGTTTTCTGTTTCTATCGCTATTTGTTTCATTTTAATGGCGTAATTTTCTAGCTTTTTATCTTCGTCAGTAACAGATGTGAATTCAGGAACGGCAACAGGGTAACCCGTCTCATCCATAGCAACAAAACTTATTACACAATGATTAGTTTCAACTAAGTTTTGGGTTTTAGGGTCGCCACAGCGTACTTGAATGAAAATTTGCATACTGGTTTTACCGGTGTGTGCAATTTTGGCTTCCACTTCGACAATTTGGCCAACCAAAATAGGACGGCTAAACTTAACGCCCGCAACCGATACGGTTACGCAGTAATGACCGCTCCAACCTGCAGCACAGGCATAGCCTGCTTGGTCAATCCACTTCATGACCACACCGCCATGCACCTTGCCACCAAAATTTACATCGGTAGGCTCTGCTAAAAAACGAAAAATTACACTCGACGACGCCATAACATACTCTCATTTATTCATATTACTTAACAGCATAGCGCAAAAAAGGGGCCGAAGCCCCTGCAATTTAGGATAAGTTTATAATTTCTTTAGAAAGGTTGTTACATATTGGGGTAGTTAGGACCGCCAGCACCTTCAGGAGTGACCCAGGTGATATTTTGGCTCGGATCTTTAATATCACAGGTTTTACAATGCACACAGTTTTGTGCATTGATCACTAAGACTTGCTCGCCTTCGACTTCTTGTACTTCATAAACGCCGGCAGGGCAGTATCGCTGTGCAGGTTCATCAAATTTAACTAAATTTACCTTAATCGGAATTGATGCATCTTTGAGTTTTAAATGACACGGCTGCGATTCTTCATGATTAGTGTTTGATAAAAATACCGAAGAAAGCTTATCAAAGCTGAGTTTGCCATCAGGCTTCGGATAGGCAATCTTTTCAGCTTGATCAGCGTCTTTTAAAGTGGCGTGATCGGGTACGTTATCTTTAAAACTAAACGGTAGGGCACCCTTAAATATGTTTTGATCAAGGGTGTTGTATGCACCGCCTGCAAATTTACCTAATGTATGCATTGCAGGGCCAAAGTTACGAGATTGATACAGCTCTTTATACGCCCATGACTTTTTAAACTCAGCGGTGTACTGGGTTAAATCAGTGTTAGCTAAATCGTTTTGTAGCGCATTAAAAATGACCTCAGCGGCTATCATGCCTGACTTCATAGCCGTATGATTACCTTTAATTTTTGCAAAATTAAGCGTGCCTGCATCACAGCCCACTAACAAGCCACCCGGGAAATGCATTTTAGGCAAAGAGTGTAGACCGCCTTTGGCAATGGCGCGCGCACCATAAGCAATACGCTCACCCCCTTCAAGGGTGTTTTTAAATACCGGGTGGTGTTTTAAGCGCTGAAACTCATCAAATGGGCTTAAATGTGGATTTGAATAATTTAAATCAACAATTAAACCAACCACCACTTGGTTGTTTTCGCTATGGTACATAAAAGCACCACCGCCAGTATCGCCAATCAATGGCCAACCGGTTCCGTGAACTACTTTACCAAGCTGATGTTTAGATTCATCAACTTGCCAAATTTCTTTAAAACCTAAACCATAATGCTGTGGTGAACTTTCATCGTCTAAAGCAAACTGATTGATCAGTTGCTTACCTAGATGACCGCGACAGCCCTCAGCAAATACCGTGTATTTAGCACGTAACTCCATACCCGGCATGTAACCGTCTTTTTCGTCGCCGCTTTTATCCAGCCCCATATCACCGGTAATAATGCCTTTAACAACATCATCTTCAATAATAAGAGAATGAGCACTAAAGCCTGGAAATATTTCAACGCCCAAGTTTTCTGCTTGCTCAGCAAGCCAACGACATACATTCCCCATAGAAACAATGTAGTTACCGTTATTATGAAATGTGTTAGGGGTTGCAAAATGAGGAATAGAGGTTGCTTTTTGTTCGTTATTAAACCAATAAATTTCATCACTTTGGACTTTAGTCGTAACAGGCGCGCCGAGTTCCTGCCAATTTGGCAGTAATTCATCCAATGCTTTGGTTTCAAAAACGGCACCTGATAATACATGTGCACCAACTTCTGAGCCTTTTTCAACTACACATATCATGCACTCTTGTTGTTTTTCTTGTGCTTGCTGCGCGAGTTTAATTGCTGTTGAAAGCCCCGCAGGACCTGCCCCTACAACTACAACATCAAATTCCATGGTTTCGCGTTCAATCATAATAACCTCTTTATCTATGACGGACTCACCTTTGCATTATTTGGCAAAAAGTAAGCTAAGCAACCTGTTTCTTTGTTATGCAAATTAATCGTTACAGGTTGTGAATAGTTTAAGGTTATTTTAGGTTGACGTTTACGTCAACAGGAAGTAGTCTGATTTCATAAAATAAATAGGTTGACGTAGACGTTAGCTTATAGGTTTAAATAATTATGGAGTCCCTATGAAAGTTCTCGTACCAATAAAAAGAGTGATCGACTACAACGTAAAAGCTCGCGTTAAACCTGACAACAGCGGTGTTGATTTAACTAACGTAAAAATGGCCATGAACCCATTTTGTGAAATTGCTGTGGAAGAAGCGATTCGTTTAAAAGAAGCGGGTACTGCAACCGAAGTAGTTGTTGTTACTATTGGCGCTAAAGCATCTCAAGAACAATTACGCACAGCACTGGCTTTGGGCGCAGATAAAGCGATTCATGTTGAAACAGAAGAAAATTTAGAGTCTTTACATATAGCAAAATTGCTTGCCAAAGTAGTTGAACAAGAATCGCCTGAACTGGTTATTTTAGGAAAACAGTCAATCGATTCTGATAATAATCAAACAGGTCAAATGCTAGCGGCGCTGACTAACCGTGGTCAAGGTACGTTTGCTTCTAAAGTGGTTATTGAAAATGGCAAAGTAAATGTTACTCGTGAAGTTGATGGCGGTTTACAAACCGTTGCACTTAATTTACCCGCAATAGTCACCACCGATTTACGTTTAAATGAGCCTCGTTATGCGTCGCTACCTAATATTATGAAAGCCAAACGTAAGCCGTTAGAAGTTATTGCGGCTGATTCGCTAGGTGTAGATTTAGCCCCGCGTATTGAATTGGTCAGTGTAGAAGAGCCTGCAAAACGTAGCGGCGGGATTATTGTTGAAGATGTTGCACAGCTTGTAGAAAAACTTAAAACAGAGGCAAAGGTGATTTAAATGAAAACTCTTGTAATTGCAGAGCACGATAACGTTGCCTTAAAACCAGAAACCTCAAAAACGATTAATGCCGCTAAAAAATTAGGCTTTGACGTAGATGTATTATTAGCAGGCATAAACCTTGGCGCCATGAGTGAGTTACTCGCGAGCATTGAGGGTGTTGCGAATGTTTTACTTGCTGATAATGCAGTTTATGAGCATCAACTTGCTGAAAGTATGACAGATCTAGTGTTATCACTTGCAGATAGTTACAGCCATATTGTGGCAAGTGCAACTACTACAGGTAAAAACTTTATGCCGCGTGTTGCCGCATTATTAGATGTAGCACAAATTTCAGAAATTATTGATGTAATTGACGCTGATACATTTAAACGTCCAATTTACGCGGGTAATGCTATTGCAACGGTTAAATCGCTCGATAGTAAAAAAGTGATCACAGTGCGTGCAAGTAGCTTTGATTTACAAGGCGGACAAGCGCCAGCTAATGTTACAACCTTAGATACGGTCTCTGATTCACAGTTAAGTAGCTTTGTAAGTGTTGAGCAAACTGAGTCTGAACGCCCAGAGCTCACTGCAGCTGATGTGGTTATTTCAGGTGGTCGAGGCATGCAAAATGGTGAAAACTTTGCGCTACTTAATGGTATTGCCGATAAACTGGGAGCTGCAATTGGCGCTTCACGTGCAGCGGTTGACGCAGGCTTTGTCCCTAACGATATGCAAGTAGGGCAAACAGGTAAAATTGTTGCGCCTAATTTATATATTGCCGTAGGTATAAGTGGTGCCATTCAGCATTTAGCAGGCATGAAAGACTCGAAAATTATTGTGGCCATAAATAAAGACCCAGATGCGCCTATTTTCCAAGTGGCTGATTACGGTTTAGTTGCTGATTTATTTGATGTATTACCCGAGCTTGAGCAGGCTTTATAAAGTTAAATAATCACAGCATTATATAAAGTTAAATATTCTGATTTAAAGCCGCCGTTTCATTACTGATTCTGCGGCTTTTTTAATTCAATAACGCCACTTATCTAAATTACTTGCGATTTAAGTTTTTTTACTACAAAGTGACAGCGTTGTCATTTGTAGAAATACAAATTATTAAATAGGAGCCAAAATGACAAGGTATAAAGCACTTGATGCTATGCGTGGGCTAACCATAGCGTTAATGATACTGGTAAATACACCGGGTTCGTGGTCCCATGTGTATGCCCCTTTACTTCATGCAGATTGGCATGGCTGTACCCCTACGGATGTAATTTTTCCGTTTTTTATGTTTATTATTGGCTCTGCGATGTTTTTTTCGTTCAAAAAAACGAACAGTGCAGCCAGTGCTAGCCAAGTATTAAGACTAGTTAAACGTGGAGCAATTATATTTGCCATTGGTCTAGCTTTAAATATTTATCCTTTTACTACCAATATTGAAAACTTAAGAATACTGGGCGTATTACAGCGAATAGGCATTGCCTATATTTTAGCGTCTATCTGTGTATTGTTACTCAACAGGCGAGGGGTGATCAGCTTATCGGTTGTTATTTTAATTGCATATTGGTTACTGCTTTTAAGTGTTGGTTCTAATAATGCCTATACACTAGAGAACAACCTGGTTAGATCGGTTGATATAGCGGTATTAGGTGAATCGCATTTGTGGCAAGGTAAAGGATTAGCGTTTGATCCAGAAGGGCTTTTGAGCACCTTACCAAGTGTAGTAAGTGTTTTATTTGGCTTTGAGGTTACCCGCTAGCAGTCAATGGACAAGTATTAAGCGTTTGTTGGTCATTGGGGTTGTTGGTATCGCTTTAGGGCAATTAGGCTCGCTGATTATGCCAATTAATAAATCGCTTTGGACCAGTACCTTCGTTATTTACACCTCAGGGATTGCCTGTATTGTACTGGCCTTTTTTGTGTGGCTTTGCGACATAGTAAAACCCGAACGTCTTGTTAATCCATTAATTGTATATGGCTCGAATCCGTTGTTTATTTATGTGTTATCGGGTGTGTGGGTACTGAGCTATTCACTGGTTAATATTGGCGAGCTAAACTTAGGGGATTGGATGTATCAACAGTTAGCCTTAGTCATGAGTGCTAAATTGGCATCGTTCACCTTTGCTTTATTGCATGTTATTGGCTTTTGGTTAATTTCAAATATGCTTTATAAACGCAAGATATTTATAAAGATTTAGATAAAGACAATAAAAAACCAACCCTTAGGTTGGTTTTTTATTTAACGTTACAAAGCGTGGCTTAGTACGTTGCGCTGCCTTTAGTACGTGGGAATGCAATTACATCACGTACGTTACCCATACCAGTAACATAAGCAACTAAGCGCTCAAACCCTAAACCAAAGCCAGAGTGTGGCACGCTACCGTATTTACGTAGGTCGCGGTACCAGCTGTAGTCTTCTTTATTTAAGCCCATTTCGTCAAGGCGTGCATCTAATACATCAAGACGCTCTTCACGTTGTGAACCACCAATGATCTCACCAATGCCAGGTGCTACTACGTCCATAGCCGCAACAGTTTTGCCGTCTTCGTTTTGACGCATGTAAAATGCTTTAATATCGCGCGGGTAGTTTTTAATAACAACCGGTGCTTTAAAGTGTTCTTCTGCTAGGTAACGCTCGTGCTCAGACTGTAAATCTACACCCCATTCAACAGCGTACTCAAATTTCTTGCCACACGCTTTTAGAATCTCTACAGCGTCTGTGTAATCAACTTGTGCGAAGTCTTTTTCAACAAATTCTTCTAAACGGCTAATGGCTGTTTTTTCGATACGTTGAGCAAAAAACTCCATGTCGTCACGGCGTTCTTCAAGTACGGCTTTAAACACGTACTTAAGCATGTTTTCAGCCAATTTTGCGATATCTTCTAAATCAGCAAACGCAACTTCTGGCTCTACCATCCAAAATTCAGCTAAGTGGCGAGATGTATTTGAATTTTCTGCACGGAACGTAGGACCAAAGGTGTAAATTTTTGACATAGCTGACGCATATGTTTCACCGTTTAGCTGGCCAGATACCGTTAGGAATGCTTCTTTACCAAAAAAGTCTTCGCTGTAATCAATTTCGCCTTTATCTGTCATTGGCAGGTTTTGCATATCAAGGGTTGATACGCGGAACATTTCACCTGCGCCTTCACAGTCACTGGCTGTGATGATTGGTGTACTGATCCAGTAAAAGCCTTGCTCATGGTAAAAACGATGAATCGCTTGCGCTAAACAGTTACGTACACGCGTTACTGCGCCAATCATGTTGGTGCGCGGGCGAAGGTGAGCGTGCTCACGTAAATACTCAATGCTGTGGCGCTTAGCCGACATTGGGTAAGTATCTGGATTTTCAACCCAGCCTAACACAGTCACTGAGTTAGCTTGAATTTCGAAAGATTGGCCTTGTCCTGCTGATTGTACTAATACACCGGTAACCGATACAGAACAGCCTGCTGTTAAGCTTGTAACTTCATCATAATTATTCAGTGAATTAGGAACTACCGCTTGAATAGGATCAAAACACGAACCGTCATGAACGGCTAAAAATGATATTCCTGCTTTTGAATCGCGGCGTGTACGGATCCAGCCTTTAATGGTTACTTGGCTGTCTACCGCAACATTGCCTTTTAATAGCTCTGAAATCGCTAAATGGCTCATCTTCACTCCAATGATATAAGTTGCCTAACTATATAAATTAATTGTGCGTTACTCGTGCTATTTAGCATTTGAGGTCACTGCACTTGAACCTTGTATAATACCTAGTAAAGTAAAATAAAAAAACTGTTGTGGGCAACTCTTTAAAAGTTTTTAGTCATGCGCGGTTTTTTTGACCAGTTTTTAGTGTTAAATGGCCACTATTACCATTTGTTACTCTGAAAATTCATCAATTTGTGGCATTATTAGTAAACAAAACGAATTTACGTTTACCATTAATAAAAAATGGATGCTATGAAACAAGTTTTTATTTTACGAGGACTGCCAGGCAGTGGTAAGTCATATTATGCGCAAAATCTCGCTGACGAATTATCGGGCGCAGATGAAAGCAATTATTTTATTTGCTCAACAGATGATTACTTTGTAAACGAGCAGGGTGAGTATCATTTTGATAAGTTTAAATTATCGCAATACCACAACCTAAACCTAGCACGTTTTATTAACGCGTTAGCACAAGGTATTGAACTGGTTATTGTTGATAACACTAACATTAAAAAATGGGAATTCATTGCCTATTCGCAAGCAGCGATAGCTTTAGGGTATCAAATAAAAGAAGTGATTGTTGGTGAAGTAAAAGACAAATCAATGCAGCACTTATATGCCAAGCGCAATAGTCATAACATACCGCTTAAAACCATTAGTAAAATGGCCTACATGTTTGAGTGGTAATTATTAAATGTTAGCTAATACGTCTATATCAGCGTGGGTAATGGCATCTAAATGAGCGGTGATTTTTTCACTGCTCCAATCCCACCATGCAATCGCTAAAAGTTGATTGATAGTTGTTTCATTAAAACGCTTTTTTATTACTTTTGCAGGATTACCGCCTACAATGCTATAGGCAGGTACATCATTGGTTACCACAGATTTACTCGCTATGATGGCGCCGCTGCCAATTTTTACCCCCGGCATAATAGTGGCGTTGTAACCAATCCATACATCATTACCTATTTCAGTATTGCCCTTGAAAGGTAAGTCACCTTGTTGAGGAGCAGACTGTTCCCAACCGTTGCCAAATATAAAAAATGGATAAGTAGAAAAGCCGGAGGTTTGATGGTTAGCTCCATTCATTATAAAAATAACGTCTTTAGCTATGGCGCAAAACTTACCTATGATGAGACGATCCCCAATAAAATCGAAATGGTAGAGGACATTTTTTTCAAAATGTTCAGGCCCATCAGGGTCGTCGTAATACGTGTAATCACCTACTTCTATATTAGGTGACTTAATAAAGTTTTTTAAATAACCTACTTGAGGAAAACCGTCCATAGGTGATGGATTGTTTGGATTTGGTCCGTTCATGGTTTCCTCTCAAGTAAGATAAATAGGCTACTAGCTTTTAAATGCCGCCAATGGGTGAGATGTACTGAGCGAAACATGTACCTTGTCACCTGGGTGTACAACCACCTCATGGCTTACTCGGCTAGTTACTACGGTTTCACATGCAAGTTTAACCGCGCATAAACGGCTACCGCCTTCAAAGCGTACCCAAATTACTTCACCATTATTACCAATACTGCTTTGTACTAATAATACATCATCTGGACGAAGTAAAACTTCTACCTCTCCAGTGTCACAATCAACGCCGTTTGCAGGTACATTACCAATATCGGTAAGCGCTTGGCCGTTATTTAGGGTTCCTTTTATAAAGCTGGCTTCACCTAAAAAGCGGGCCACAAAGCGGTTGTTTGGGGTACTAAAACACTGCTCTGGGGTGTCAATTTGTTGTATTTTACCTCCTTTTAAAACACCCACACGATCGCCCACCGAAAGCGCTTCTTCTTGATCGTGCGTTACCCAAATTGCCGGTACACCAGCTTCTTTTAATGCGTTACGGATATCCCAACGCAACATATCTTTTAAGGCAGCATCAAGGTTAGATAACGGCTCATCAAGTAATACAAAGTCAGGTTGGTGGGCAAGGGTACGCGCTAATGCTACGCGTTGCTTTTGCCCGCCTGACAGTGTGGCTGGTTTTTTATGCCTAAATGCATCTAAACTAAGAAGTTTTAGCCAGTGATCGGCAGGGCTGGTGTCTTTAAGTTTAAAACATACGTTTTGTTCAACTGTTAAATGAGGGAACAACGCAAAGTCTTGAAACACCATACCTACGCTGCGTTTTTCAGGCGCCACAGTATGCTTTGGTGTCGCTGTCCATTTAGCCACTTTAATTTCACCCTCGCTAATCGGTAAAAGCCCCGCTAACGCTTGTAAAATAGTACTTTTTCCGCAACCTGTTGGACCAACAAGCATTAATATTTCGCTTTCACCTAAGGTGAAATTTAAATCGCTAACAACACGATTACTGCCATAATCTATAGACAACTGACTTACAGATAGCATTTTTTATAAATCCTTAATGTTCAAACTGGTTGCGTTTTTCGCCAGACATCATAATAGCTAAAGCACCCGCAGAAATCACCACCAACAATAAGCCAGGAATAGCAGCACGGCCAAAATAACCAGCTTCATAAACACGCCATAAGTAGGTAGATAGCGTTTCAAAGCCGGTGGGGCCTAATAAAAGTGTGGCTTCTAATTCGCGCATTGACTCTAAAAAGACCAAGGCGCCACCTGCAATAATACCACGCATAGTTAGGGGTAAAGTAATACGCGTAAAGGCTTCGCGCGGGTTTGCGCCTAATACCCGTGCTGATTTTACCAAACTTGGGTCAAGATGCTCGGTGCTGGTACGCACAGAACCTACCGCAAGTGGTAAAAAACGTAGCATATAAGCAATAATCAATAAGCCCAGCGTTTGATATAAAAAGGGTAGTTGTAAGCCGCCATACACAAGCGCTGTGCCCATAACAATACCCGGAATACCAAAACCAAAGTAAGTAACACGTTCCATTACTTTACCAGCCTTACCACTTAAAGCCGCATGGGCAACCGGAATGGCAACAATAACTGTAACAATAGCGGCAATGGCTGAAGCGTAAGTTGAATGCCAGGCAATACTAAAATCAAACGAGCTAAAGCCATCACGCACTAACCACAAAGTAAATACTGCTAAAGGTAGGCCAATAGCGAGTAACAAAATAGGTGCAAAGGTGGCAAACATAGCGCCTAGTTGCCATTTTTTAGGGAATAAAATAAGCGAACGACCTTGACGCTCTGAGGCGGTTTTTATTTGTGATTCAATCATTAATAAAAAGCCAACAATCACCATCAGTTGCAGTGATAACATAGCCGCACGGCTTAAGGCAAAGGCATTGTATTCCACATAAATAACACGGGTAAACGTATCTAAGCGCATCATTGCGGGAGTACCAAAGTCAGATAAGGTATACAGCGCAACCAATAATGACCCTGCAGCAATGCCATTTATTACGCGGGGTAAAATAACTTTAAATACGCTTTGCGTCATCGACATACCCAGTGTGCGAGCAGCGTTGACCATACTGGCATCTAAACTAAGTAAAGACGAACGGGTAGTCATCATAACAAACGGAAAAGTATACAAGGTCATGACAATGGCGGCTCCCGTTAACCCATACATAGAAGGGGTTTCAAAACCAAGTAAGTTGTTTATTTCACCGCCGGGACCAAATGCAGCATAAAGCGTAAAAGCGCCAATGTAACTGGGAATAGCAAGCGGGGCTGCAAACACCACCAGCCAAAACTTTTTAAACGGTAACTGCACATAGGCGCTAATGAATGCCAAGGGCACACCAATTAAAATTGAACCTAATACAGTTAATCCCATTAACGACAGGGTATTGCCTAAAATAGTTAAATTATGGCTATCAAAAAAAGAGCTTGCGTCAGAGGCAAGCGTAATTAAAACAAAAATAGGAGTCAGGGTCACTAGCGCTGCAAGCAGCGCCATTGGGTAAGATGTAGGTATTCGCATTATAAAACGCCGCTGCTGCGCATTAAATCTATAGTTGGGCGTAAATCAGCCAACTGGGTTAAATCAATTTTAGGTGGCGAAATACTGGTTAACTTTGGCAATCCATCGGGTTGAGTAATGCCATTAACCAGTGGGATTTCATAGGCTTCGCTTGCTAAATAACTTTGCACTTCAATGCTAAGTAAATAGCGCATAAAGTTGATTGCCAGTGGGTCTTCAGATAACGATAAAATACCTGAAGCGTTAACTAAACAGCCAGCATCATTTTGCGTAAAGGCTAAATCAAGTTTTGCATCTGGTTTACCTGATTTTAAGCGCAGCGTGTAGTAATGATTAGCAAAACCAATGTCTACTTCACCACGTTCAACGCCCATTACCACACCGAGTTCACCTGCGTAGGTTTTAGAACGTTTTTTAACTTTTTTGAGCCACTTAGCTGTTTTATCATCACCTTCTAAAAGTCGCATAGCAGTAATAAACGATTGAAAAGAAGCATAAGCAGGCGCCCAACCAATACTTAAATCACTGTCGGCTATTTCCATAATGCTTGTTGGAATTTGCTCTTTGGTTAAACGCTCAGTATTAAAAGGCAAAGTACGTATACGACCAGTTACAGGTGCCCATTCATCGTATCTAAATTGTGGCTGTAATTGCGCTGATAAATCACTCGGCATGGGCTTGGCAAGGCCGGCATCGGTAACTAAACCAATTGCCCCAGAGTCGACTGCCCAAAATAAGTCGGCACGTTTTACCCCTGCATTTGCTTCGGCAACAATGGTGTTGGCAAGCGCTGCGGTAGGGCCGCGACGAATGGCAAGGTCAAGATCAGGGTTCTTTTTTTGAATGGCTTGTAATACGTTTTCGTATAAGCCACCTTCACCACGGCCTAAATAAAGCGTCAATGCACCTTTTAATTTAGGCAATGTATCAACAGACACGGGGTTTGCAATAGCAATATCAGCGGCAAAAGCGCGTGAAAGCGATAGCGGTAAAGCACCCGCTACCCCTAACGCAGCTAAGCCTTGAATAAAGGTTCTGCGTTTCACTTAAAATACATCCTTACGTGCTTTTTCTGCTTTTTCAATCAGCGTTTGAGCGCGGCTTAGTTTAGTTTGCATATCAACAACCACATCACGAACTTCATCAACACTTTTATTATTAGAAATTGCTTGTGGAAGTGTTACGTTAAAGTCTTTTTCTAGAACTTCTACTAACTTCGCGTCTTGCTCAATTAGTGTACCTTCAACACCTTCAAATAAATGTAGGTAAGTGTCGTGCACTATGTTGGTGGCTTCATCGCTTAAACGTTCTGCGTATTTAGCGACCACTCGGTCTAATTTATGTTTAATTTCGTCGATAGTCGCGCTTTGCGTCATTTCTTTGGTTGCTGTTGCTTTAACGCTATCTAATAACCCTTTTTGTTGAAACTTAGCCGCCAGTTTAACTGCGCCTAATCCTTGCCATAAGGCATTATTCATTGCTTGTTGTTGTTTGCGTACTTCTAGCGCTGGTTTTTTATTATCGATAGCCATTTTTATGCCATACAAACCTTGCCAAATAGAGGCATAGACAGGCACGTAATTAGTTTCTATTGCGCTGTGGAATTTAACTGACTCCCAGTACTCAACCAAATCATCACTATTGACTGCTTTTGCGCCTTTTTTCTCGTAATCGCTTACCATGGTATCGACTTTAGATATCATCCATTCAACGTCTTCATTGTAAGTTTTTAAATTAGCTTGAAGGTGATTAACATGCTCACCAATAGGGCCATTAGCAAATACAGGTTGTGCAAAAATCGCAGAGGCGAGTAAAAAACTTGCACTTAATGTCTTGGCAGGCTTAAGTAATATTTTCATAGCAAGTGAGTCCATAAATGTTATTGTAAATGATAGGCATTATCATATCCCTAAAGATCACTCAGATCAACACACTAAATGACAGGTCAGGGCTAAAAATACCAATGTTTTGGGACGAATAGGCAGCAAACTAATTATTTGCATAAATTTTAACGTAACCCTTAATAATAGTTAACCTATCTATACGTAATGTTTACCTTTTATGGCGTTATAAATAGTATCACATAAAGCGCGAATACTGTTTTTGTCACTTATATACGGTGGCATTAGATAAATTAGCTTACCAAAGGGGCGTATCCATACTCCTTGAGATACAAAATAAGCCTGAATTTTAGCGACATCAATGCTACCAGCCTCTTCTGTAAGCTCTACTACGCCAATAGCTCCTAAAGTACGTACATTCACCACGGCGCTGAGCGCTTGGCATTTATGCAGCTGCTGTAATTGAGTATTTATTTCGCTGATACGGTGTTGCCAGTTTTGGCTTAGTAATAAATCAATACTGGCGCAAGCAACAGCGCAGGCCAGCGGATTTCCCATAAATGTAGGCCCGTGCATCAAAACCCCAGCTTCTCCTTCGCTGATTCCTGTGGCTATTTTGTCGCTAGTTATGGTTGCCGAAAGGGTCATTGCTCCACCAGTCAGCGCTTTACCTATACACAGTATATCGGGCTCTATATTGGCATGCTCTACAGCAAACAATTTGCCGGTGCGGCCAAATCCGGTGGCAATTTCATCGCAAATAAGCAGAACATCATATTGAGTGCAGAGCTTACGCACACAGGCTAAATACTCAGGATGATAAAAATTCATCCCCCCGGCGTTTTGCACAATAGGTTCAATAATAAACGCGGCGACTTGCTGGTGGTGCTTTAAAAAATAGCTTTCGAGTTCATCGGCCTCAGCTTGATTAAACGCACTATTAAATTGGCTAATAGGGGCAGGCACAAAAATATGCTCAGGCAAAAAACCAGCGTACAAACTATGCATAGAATTAATAGGATCGCACACACTCATCGCTGCAAACGTATCGCCATGGTAGCCTTTGAACGGGGTCATTAATTTTTGTTTTGTTGTAATCCCTTGGCTTAACCAATATTGCAGCGCCATTTTTATAGCTACTTCCACACTTACTGAGCCACTGTCGGCTAAAAACACCTTTGTTAATCCCTCTGGCGTTATCGCTACCAGCTTTTTACAGAGCTCTACTGCCGGCTGGTGGGTTATGCCACCAAACATTACATGGCTCATTTTATCTATCTGGGCGTGCATCGCTTCATTTAAAACCGGATGGTTATAGCCGTGAATAGCACTCCACCATGAGGCCATACCGTCAATAAGTTGTTCGCCCGTTTCTAAGTGAATAAGGTTGTGACTTGCATGCGTTACGGGGTAAACCGGAATAGGTTGAGTCATTGAGGTGTAGGGATGCCAAATGTGCTGACGATCAAAATCAAGGTCTATCGTTTGTTTATTAATCATATGTAAACTTTAACTAAGTGGGCTTCGTTGACAATGGTACGGCAATACGTATTCTAAGCCAATAACACCAAGAGCAAAAAATAAAAGAGAGTATTATGGAGCTTGCAACAGTTCGACACGATTGGACCCATCAGGAAGTAAAAGCCTTATTTGAAATGCCATTTAACGATTTATTATTTAAAGCCGCCTCTGTGCATCGCGCTAATTTTAATCCAAACGAAGTACAAATTTCTACGTTGTTATCTATTAAAACCGGTGCTTGCCCAGAAGACTGTAAATATTGCCCGCAATCAGGGCATTACAAAACTGATTTAGAACGCGAGCGCCTAATAGAAGTAGAAAAAGTGGTAGAGCAAGCGCGGTTAGCAAAACAAAAAGGCGCCACCCGTTTTTGTATGGGGGCTGCATGGTCAGATCCAAAAGACAGGGACATGCCATACATTTCGCAAATGGTAAAAGAAGTAAAAGCCCTTGGCCTTGAAACCTGTATGACTTTAGGCATGTTAAATAACGAAAAAGCCCATGAACTGCGCAGTGCAGGGCTTGATTACTATAACCACAACCTCGACACTTCACCTGAATACTATGAGCAAATTATATCAACTCGTACCTTTCAAGACCGCCTTGATACTATAGGCAATGTGCGAGACGCTGGTATGAAAGTATGCTCCGGCGGTATTGTCGGTATGGGTGAGCAAGCAAGCGATCGTTATGGGTTATTAATGCAATTGGCTAATTTGCCGCAGCAACCAGAAAGCGTCCCCATTAACATGCTAGTAAAGGTGAAAGGGACACCGCTTGAAAATGTTGATGACTTAGATCAGTTTGAGTTTATTCGTACCATTGCCACAGCACGTATTATGATGCCCCATAGCTACGTACGTTTATCAGCAGGGCGCACTGCAATGAACGAGCAAATGCAGTCAATGTGCTTTTTTGCCGGTGCTAACTCTATATTTTATGGTGATAAACTTCTTACTACCGAAAACCCAGAAGCCGATGCCGACATGCAATTAATTAAAAAGCTCGGGATGAACCCTGAAACAGCCGAAGACTATTCTGATGAAGCCGTTGCTGCGTCTTTGTCATCGCAAGTGGCCGATAAAGCAACCGCAGAATTATTTTACGAAGCGTAAAGTGCTCAGTACTATGCTAATGGTTTAAAGTATTGCGTTGAAGGTTAAAGCATTTATGTCATTTGAATTTATAAACACCCATTTAGATGAACGCAAAGCACAGCAGCTATTGCGTAAACGCTATGTAGTGCAAAGCGCAACGGCGCGCACTATTACGGTTAATGATAAAACCTACCTTAACTTTGCGAGTAACGATTATTTAGGGTTTGGCGATTCGCCGGTGGAGTTAACCAGTGCGCCATTACTCGGTAGCCACAGTTCAGCATTAGTGACGGGTTATCAACAACCACAGCAAGCGCTTGAGCAAGCTTTATGTAGTGCTTTGGGTTATGAAGCAGGCATGTTGTTTAATTCGGGCTTTAGCGCAAATAGCAGTGTGATTAAAGCCTTGTTCCAAGATAAAGCGACAGCGCAACACAGTGCGATTTTTCAAGATAAACTCAATCATGCCAGTTTAATTGATGGCGCATTACACGCCAACGCCGCGTTAATACGCTTTAACCATAACGATATAAACCATTTACGCTCACGGCTAGAAAAATCAAAAGCGCGCAATAAGCTCATTGTGTCTGAGGGTGTGTTCTCCATGGATGGTGATACCGCGCCAATTAAAGCGCTATTTACCTTAGCAAAGCAGCATAACGCCTGGCTAATGATAGACGATGCTCATGGTTTTGGTGCTTTAGGAAAATCGGGGCTAGGCAGTTGTGAAGCCTTAATTGCAGCCGATACCTTGCCCGATATTTTAGTGATCACCTTTGGTAAAGCGGTTGCTAGTAGTGGGGCGTGCGTATTAGGTTCGCAGCATTTTATAGATTACATGCTGCAGTTTAATCGTGATTATACCTACTCAACCGCTATGCCGCCGTTTATTGCCGCTCATACTTTGGCGCGTATCAAAAGCATAAGAGACGCCAACGACAGGCGAGCTAAATTAAACGCTAATATTGCGCTGTTTAAATGCTTAGCAAAAGAGCAGCACATTGCGTTAATGGACTCTAACACCGCGATTCAACCGATTGTTTTAGGCTGCGCCGAGCAAACGTTAAAAGCCAGTGAGCAACTAAAGCAGCAGGGCATTTGGCTAACGGCTATTCGCCCGCCAACTGTTTTACACAATACCTCGCGTTTGCGTATTACCTTAAGTGCAGCCCACACCCATGACGATATAAAACAACTCGTTGGTAGTTTACAAAAGGTCATTTCATGATAAGCCCGCAGGCAATTAAAACTAAGCCACTTAGCCCAACAACTGTGTGTATAGCTGCTCAGGTTTTAAAAAAAACCACAGCGCATAACTTTTCAAAAGCAGCAAACAGTTACAGCCAGCATGCCAATGTGCAAAAACAAGCGGCAAATGATTTATCTAAACTCATTAGTGCAAACCCTAGCAAGCTCTGTGTTGACCTAGGCGCAGGGCCGCTTGTTAATACTCAGGCTTTAAAGGCATTATTTGGCCAAGTTGTTGCCATAGATTTAAGCTTTAACATGCTAAAAAGCAGTAATTTAAACACCCCAAAACTGTGCGCCGACATGGATAATTTACCGCTGCAAGCTAACAGTATTGACGTGCTATTTAGTAATTTTGCGCTGCAGTGGTCTACTAATTTTGAAGCCTTAATGCACTCGCTTTATCAAGCATTAAAACCAGGCGGGCAAGCCTATATTAGTACGGTTGTTGCAGGGTCATTAAACGAGATAAAAACCGCCTTTGCAGCGCTTGATTCACATAATCATATTAATCAGTTTGCAAGCCATAATAATATAAACCAATCGGTCGAAAAGGCAGGGTTTAAGATCAATACCTCAAAAAAAGTCATTTATACCGATCAACACAGCAGTGCATTAGCGGCTATAAAATCGATTAAAGCCATTGGTGCCACCACACAAAATCATGCAACAAGTCGTCGTGGTTTATTAACTAAATCAGCACTAAAAAAAGTCTGTGATGCCTATCCGCTTGTAAACAATAAAGCCCATGTATCTTACCATGTAGTATTGTTATCATTAGAAAAAGCCCAGTAAAAATAATAAGGCGATGCCATGAACCAGTTTTTTATTACCGGTACCGATACCGACGCCGGTAAAACTCATGTAACCAGTTTGCTGTTAAAGTTACTCGCGCAACATAAAAAGCGCGCAATAGGTTTTAAGCCGATTGCCTCTGGGTGTGAAATGGCGTTTGAGCAGCTCGTAAACGCAGATGCACTAATGCTAATGGAAAGTGCCACAGTCAGCGCTAAATACGACATAATTAACCCATTTGCATTTGCGCCGTCAATAGCTCCCCACATAGCTGCAGAGCAAGCGGGACTAAACATAACAGTAGAAAAGCTCAGCACGGCTTATCAACATGTTAAGCAGCAAGGTGCCGATTACCTGTTAACCGAAGGCGCTGGCGGCTGGGCATTACCAATTAATAACAACGAATATTTATACGACTGGGTAAAAGCAGAGCAACTACCCGTAATATTAGTGGTGGGGATGAAACTAGGCTGTATTAATCATACTTTACTCACTGCTGCACACATGCAAAGCTTAGGGATTAATTGTGTAGGGTGGATTGCAAACCAAGTTGATGCCACTATGGATGAATACCAAGCAAACCTAGATTCACTGAAAACACGTTTACCATTTCCACTGCTTGCCATTAGCCCATACACAGAGCAAACCCCTAAATTACAAATTTATAAAACCCTGCTTGAAAAATTATCAATAAATCCATAAATAACCCTTGTGTTGTGACATAGTTTGTCACAGAATAGCGCTGACGTTATGACATAGTGTGTCATAACGCAGTGATTGCTCAAAGCCGATCAAACATAGTAAATCGCTCAGCAATAAATGTTATTTTTGGAGAACTCGTATGAAACGTGTATTTTTGTTTTTATTAACTAACCTCGCGGTTATGTTGGTATTAGGTGTGGTGCTTTCAATCATAATGAGTGCGCTGGGCTTAAGCCATCGTAGCCTTGGCGGAATTTTACTAATTGCGACTGTATTTGGTTTTGGTGGATCGTTTATTTCGTTATTTATGTCGAAATGGATCGCAAAAAAATCAACCGGTGCGCAAGTGATCACCCAACCTCGTACCGAAACCGAACAATGGCTGGTAAACACTGTGGCTGCTCAAGCAAAAAAAGCCGGTATTAACATGCCAGAAGTGGCGATTTACGACAGCCCAGAAATGAACGCGTTTGCAACGGGCCCGAGTAAAAATAATTCGCTGGTGGCGGTAAGTACGGGTTTATTACATAACATGAGCCAAGATCAAGCCGAAGCTGTGCTTGCGCACGAAGTATCGCATGTGGCTAATGGCGACATGGTAACGCTAACGCTTATTCAAGGTGTGGTTAATACCTTTGTTATTTTTGCCGCAAAAGTACTGGCTGGCATTGTTGACAACTTTATCAATAGCGATGAAGAAGAGGGCGGCAGCAGCTGGACTTACTTCTTATTCGATATGTTATTCCAAATATTATTTGGCGTACTGGCAAGCATAGTGGTTGCCCATTACAGCCGTAAACGTGAATTTGCAGCCGATAACGGCGCAGCTCAGTTGGTTGGCGCAGATAAAATGCGTTCAGCCCTTGAGCGATTAAAGCAAAACCACCCATCGCAATTAGAAGGCTCAATGATGGCCTTTGGTATTGCCAGTGGTAAAGGCATGGCTGAGTTGTTTTCATCTCACCCACCGCTTGATGCACGTATAGACGCACTACGTCGTTAAAAAAATTCAAGTTTTTCACAGTACTTGTAAACAAAAAGCCTGCACTTGCAGGCTTTTTTATGTTTAGTGTTTTTTATTGCGATTGAATAATGTCTGTAATGCCCTCTGGCGAAAGTATTTCAATCCAGTAACCATCTGGGTCTTTAATAAAGGCAAGGCCTTTCATTGAGCCACCGTCTGGCTGTTTTACAAACTCCACATCATACTTAGCAAAGCGCTCGCACGCTGCGTATACATCAGGCACACTAATACCAATATGGCCAAAGCCTTTTGGTTCTTCATTACCACTGTGATAACCGCTAAAACTGTCGTCGTTTTCAGTGCCCCAGTTATGGGTAAGCTCAATCAGCGCAGGGCGGCGAAACACCCATTGAGTTTTTTCTTTATCATCGCCTTTTGGCATATCTTGCTCATAGCCTAAAAAGTACAAAGTAAATTCCATACCAGGAAAGTCGTACTTACCTAACAACTTCATACCCAATACGTTTTCATAAAATGCAAGCGATGGTTTTGGATCTTTAATACGCAACATAGTTTGCTGCATCACATAGCCCTCAGTGGCTTGTGCAATTTGCTCTGGGGATTCGTTATAGCTAGACATGAGATAATCCTTAATAAAATGACTGAAAAAACCTTAATGGATTTAAAAAGGCAGGGTGTGCGCTCATCATAATAAACAGCAGCAAAAATTAAAACCACCTAGCTAAATTACCAGCCAGTTAGTTGGGTGCTTTGTAAGCGAAAAATGGCATATTTATGGGTGCTGTATATTTAT
>NZ_JBQKUL010000023.1:0-59375 GCF_054968565.1 Pseudoalteromonas sp. G5_S1_54_S4
TAAAAGTAACTATTCTGTTGGTCACTCAGTTTCAATTGAGACTCTAAATTTGTTTGCCTCACCACCTAAGTAGCTTGGCTGTTAGAACTCAATCTGTACGAGTGCCCACACAGATGATTGCTTTATATTGTTAAAGAACGTTGCGACATTGTCGCTAGGGATGCGTATAATACATCCTTTATTTTTCTAGTCAACACTTAATTTTAAACTTTCTTGCGATGATTTAAACTTAAGTTTTACTTAACTCTCTGAGTAGCTCATGCCTCGCTATGCGTTGCGCTCTGCCGTCTCAGTGGGGTCGCATTATAGGGAGAACAGATTTTTACGCAAGTACTTTTTTAAAGAAAAACTAAAAAAACACACTGTTCGGTCAGTATCTGAGCTAAAACTGATAAAACAGCTAGTTTTATAATCAAATCAGGCTTTGCTGGTACTTAAATAAGCGCTACTGTTACACTGATACTATTCATATTGTTTAATTTAAAGGTGCATATATGGCAATACGTTCTTATAAAGGAATAACTCCTGCGTTTAATGATTCTGTTTATATAGACGAGTCGTCTGTATTAGTCGGTGATATCACCCTAGGTGATGATAGTAGTGTATGGCCACTAGTTGCTGCCCGTGGTGATGTTAATCATATTCGTATCGGTAAGCGTACTAATATACAAGATGGCAGTGTTTTACATTTATCAAGAGCGACTAAAAGCAATTCTGAGGGTTACCCACTTATTATTGGTGATGATGTTACCGTGGGTCATAAGGTAATGCTGCATGGCTGCGTTCTAGGTAACCGCATACTCGTGGGCATGGGCGCTATTATTATGGATAACGTGATTGTAGAAGACGAGGTGATTATTGGTGGTGGAGCTTTAGTACCTCCTAATAAGCGTTTAGAGTCTGGCTATTTATATGTAGGTAGCCCTGCGAAACAAGCCCGCCCTTTAACAGAGCAAGAGCTGAGCTTTTTAAAAGTGTCTGCCGATAATTACGTGCAACTTAAAGATGAATACTTAGCTGAAGACGCGAATTAACCACAGCTTTTTTGCTTAATTAAGTAAACTCACTTCTATTTGCCCTGCCGAGTTATAGCTTTCGTCTTCGATTAGCTGCTCGGCACGCTCTTCATAATCAAATCGATATTGTTCAAAATAACGCGTTGCATGACTCTCATCGGCTAAATTTAAACTGCTGACAGCAATCACACACTCAACTAGCATTCCGCTTACTTGTGCAAAAAAAACTAGCTGGTGAGTTGGCTCTCTAAATTCGAGTCGGTCTATAAACTGTATTGCTTGATTCATTTAAGCACTCCCTGCTTTAGTGCAGTAACAATGGGAACAATCTCAGGCATTTTATTTCGCCATACATAATAAGCTTGCGCAGCTTGGCCTACTAACATGCCACTGCCATCTAATAGCTTAGCTGCTTTACTGTGTTCGCTCACCCAATTCATAAATAGCGTATTTTGCGTGGCATAAAACATATCGTAAGCCATTTCACATGCGCTTAAGTGCTTTTCGCTTAACGCAGGTAACTCGTTATTCATGCTACTTGAGGTTGAGTTAATAACTAAATGATAATCGGCAAAAGGAAGGTCGTCAAAACCATACCCCGAAACATTGCCGTGCCCAGTAAAGAGTTTTGCCAATGTTTGGGCTTTGTGTGCCGTGCGATTAACGATAATGATTTCTTTAGGCTGCTGCTCAAGTAAAGGTAAAATAACACCACGAGCAGCGCCACCCGCACCAATGATCAGCAGGCGTTTACCTGTTATTGTTATTTTATTTGCCAGTAAGTCGTTAACAAAGCCTATGCCATCGGTGTTATCACCAAGTAAGGTCCCATCATCGCGCTTTTTAAGGGTGTTTACTGCGCCTGCAAGTTTAGCCACTGGGGTGAGTTCATCGGCTAAAGCAAAGGCCTGCTCTTTAAAAGGAACAGTGACATTTGCGCCTTTGCCCCCTTGCTCAAAAAAAGTAGCGACTGTTTTTTCAAACTCATCGATAGGTGCTAAGATTGCGCTATAGTCGATTTGCTCTCCCAATGACTTAGCAAACTGCTGATGTATGCTGGGAGATTTTGAATGTTTGATTGGATTTCCAAAAACCGCATATTTGTCCATTTTAAACAACCTCTTCGCAGTTTTAGTACTGCCTATTAACGATGATAAAATTATGATTAAAAGACTCTTTTCAAGATCAAAGCCGTCTACAACTACGCAAGCGCCTACTCCAGAGAAAACCCCGTATGAAATCATCGGCGGAGAAGCGCCCACGCGTGCAATTGCCAATAGATTCTACGACATAATGGCCAGCGATGAATACGCTAAACCGTTATATGATATGCATCCTCAACCATTAGATAGAATTCGCCAAGTATTTTTTGAGTTTTTATCGGGTTGGCTTGGTGGCCCAGACTTATTTGTAGAAAAACATGGCCATCCAATGCTGCGCAAACGTCATATGCCATTTCCTATTGATCAAGATTTACGTGATCAGTGGATGTATTGCATGAATAAAACCTTAGACATAGAAATTGATAACCCCGTTTTACGCGAAGGTTTACGCCAATCACTGGCACAGCTTGCCAGTCATATGATTAATCAGCATTAACCTACCTCATTCTTTAATTGGGGATTATTTGCGCTAAGTCAAAACCCGCTTTTCTAAAATAAAGATAATACCCTATTAAATAGTTAGAAAAGCGTGGCGCGTGTGAAATCAATCCAACATAAAATTTATGCTTTGTTAGCATTAACCGGCATTATAGTACTCATAGCCAGTATTTTTAGTAGTGCGAGTCAACAGCGCACGCTCGCACAAGATACGGTGGCAGAAAACATTAAGCTACTTGCCGATAACTATTTTGATTCAATAAACACCATGATGTTAACCGGTACTATGGCTAATCGAGAATTATTGAGCCAAAAGCTACGCAAACACCCTAATATAGAAGATGCTCATATTATTCGCTCCGATATAGTTAATAAACTGTATGGGGCCGGAAATAAAAACCAAACAGCAAGTAATAACAACGAACGCGAAGCGCTGCAAGGCAAAGAAAGTTTATTTATAGAGCAAAGCAATAACAACCGCAGCATGACCTACCTTCGCCCTATGTTTGCGAGCACAGACTACAAAGGTACAAACTGCTTAGGCTGCCATCAAGCGCAAGAAGGCGATGTACTAGGTGTGGTAAAAATTAGCTATTCCTTAGCCGATATTGATAATGAGGTAACTTACAACACCTTAGTAACCACCAGCCTACTTTCTACTATTTTTATTATTGCCTTTGTGCTGCTAGGTATAGTGTTTAGAAAAATATTTATAGTGCGCCTTAAAAAGCTCGGCCATGCAATGCACTTAGCCACTACTAATAAAGATTTAACCTTACGCATTGAAGATAACGCCGAAGATGAACTCGGCTGGCTTGCCACTAGTTTTAACCAAATGATTGCTACGTTTAAAGATAACATTGCTCAGGTATCTCACTCTTCAAAAGTGCTTATTCATTCAGCAGAGAAAATTTATACCTCGGCCGATGCCACTGAGCGCGCTATTTTAGAACAAAAGAAAAGTACCGATTCGGTGGCCGCAGCAATTAATGAACTAGAATGCTCATCCAATGAAGTAAGAAACACCACTCATTTTGCTCAAGAAAAATCTGAGAACAGTAATGAACTAGCACAACAAAGCATGCAGGTTGCTGAGCAAACCGAACTCAGTATCAATCAGTTAGCAGAAGATGTACGCCAAGCGGCAGATCAAGTGAGACAACTACAAGAGCAAACGCTTGAAGTGGGAAAAGTACTTGAGGTGATCAGCAGTATCGCCGAGCAAACAAATTTATTAGCGCTTAATGCTGCCATTGAAGCTGCCCGTGCAGGTGAAGCTGGCCGAGGCTTTGCCGTTGTTGCTGATGAAGTACGTACTTTAGCAACTCGAACTCATGCATCTACTGATGAAATACGTCGCACAATTGATAAGCTGCAGTCAGAAGCCGCGCAAACCGTTAAAACCATGGGGGAGTCCTGTGCAGAGGCAGACGAAAGAGCGCAACAAGTACAGCAAGTTGCACAAGCTTTAAAAGATATTTCAGGGCAAATGAATGAAATAAATGAGCTCAATATACAAATAGCCGATGCAACAGAGCAACAAAACCAAGCTGCTGAAGAAATAAATATAAGTGTTGTTGGTATTAGCGATAACGCCGAGCAATCATTAGTGGATGCGGATGAAAATCAAAAAGTCAGTGAAGAGTTACTCAATTTAGCTCGTTCGTTAGATGAGCAGGTACACAGTTTTAAACTAAAACAATAATTTTAAAAGCCAGTCAATAAGTAGTTTATTGACTGGCGGACAATTTCTAGCCTAGAGCTAACCAATCACGTGGCTTTAAGAAATCTTTATATAGTAATGCCTCTGCACTGTCTTCGGCTGGGGTATAGTTATATTCCCAACGAGCTAAAGGTGGCATCGACATTAAAATAGATTCAGTTCGGCCACCGCTTTGTAAGCCAAATAATGTGCCGCGGTCCCAGACTAAATTAAACTCAACATAACGACCACGGCGATATAATTGAAAATCGCGCTGTTGTTCGGTGTACTTATCGTTTTTGCGACGTTCAATAATAGGAACGTAAGCATCTAAAAAGCCATTACCCACCGATTGCATAAATGCAAAACTTTGCTCAAAACCTAACTCATTCAAATCGTCAAAAAATAAGCCGCCTACGCCGCGAGTTTCATCACGATGTTTTAAATAAAAGTATTCGTCACACCATTTTTTATATTTTGGATATACATCATCGCCAAACGGCTGACACACATCGTGCGCAACTTGGTGCCAATGCACTACATCTTCAAGTACAGGGTAAAACGGGGTTAAATCAAAACCACCACCAAACCACCAAATCGGTTCTTCACCTTCTTTCTCGGCAATAAAAAAGCGCACATTGGCATGGCTTGTTGGTATATGTGGGTTTTTAGGGTGGATCACTAACGATACACCACACGCATGAAAACTGCGCCCGGCAAGCTCAGGTCTATGTGCAGTGGCAGAGCCCGGCATAGAGGCACCAAATACATGAGAGTAATTAACTCCCCCTTGCTCTATCACATTACCATTGGTGATAACGCGAGTACGACCACCGCCGCCCTCTTCTCGCTGCCAGCTGTCTTCAACAAACTGTGCTTTTCCATCAGCCGCTTCTAAGCCTTGGCAAATGGTATCTTGCAAAGCCATAAAGTACGCTTTTACTTGTTTTAATAATTCGCTTTGCATCGTTAACCTCTGAATACATTGCCTGTCATGGCATCTTTAATGGTACTTGGTTGCGTATTACCACCTAATGGTTCATCAACATAAAAACTAACCTGCTCGCCAAACTGCTGCTGAGCTTCAACAATACTTGTTACCGTTTCTTGGCCGGTTAAATTAGCACTTGTTGATACCAGTGGTTTACCAAACTGTTGGCATAAACGTTTAACTGTAGGGTGGTTAGTTACTCTTACTGCAATAGTATCAAACTGCCCTGTTAACCACTTTGGGGTAGACTTAGCTGCAGGCATCACCCAAGTGAGTGCGCCTGGCCAACTTGAAAAAATATCGGCACGTTTATCCATAGGCAGCTTAGCGTCATCGACGTATTTTAATAATTGCCCGTAATTGTCAGCAATTAAAATAAGCCCTTTTTCAACGGGGCGTTGTTTAATACTCAATAAACGTTCCACCGCCTGTTGATTGTCAGGGTCGCAACCAAGGCCATAAACAGCTTCGGTTGGGTATAAAATAACATCGCCTTGTTCTAAGCTAGTTATTGCAGCAGATAAAGAAGAAAGGTCAGACAAAATTGTCTCCAGAGATATTTACGTTATTCAGTGGCAGCAAACTTATGCATACAGCTTTTTTGTGGGCATTGTAACACAACACCACTCGCGGTTTTTTTCTCAGTAACAACTGGCCAGTCACATACAGGACACGCTTGAGCTACAGGTTTATGGTTAAGCGTATATTTACAGCTTGGATAACAGTCGCAAGAATAAAACACTTTCCCAAATTTATTGCTGCGTGAAACCAAGTGGCCTTTTTTACATTTAGGACAACTAATCACAGGCTCTTCACTTGGCGTATCGTCATGCTCACTGGCAATATAATGACATTCAGGGTAACCGGTACAGCCAATAAACATACCGTAGCGGCCATTTTTCACCACCAGCGGCTTGCTACACTCTGGACACTCGCTGTCCTCAAGTATTTTGATTTCATTGCTATCATGATGTGCAAGCGGGCGAATAAAATCGCACTTAGGGTAACTAGCGCAGCCTAAAAAAGGCCCAGATTTACTATTACGAATGACGAGTTCTGAACCACATTGCGGGCATATCTCATATTCTTTTTCTAAGGCGTGTTTATTAGCCGAGAAAAGTGAATGATCGATTTTACTCATGTAAATCCTAGTGGTTGGTGAATTTTCGCCTAATATACCCAAAACCCTTAAAGATACAAGCTATGGCAGTCGGTTTGTTAACGCTGAAAATAATAAAACACGCAATAATGATTAATGTAACACTTCACTGGGCTCATCAAAAATAAGATCTTCCATTTGCTCATACGCCTGCTGAGAATCAGGGGCGTTAAATAACACCATAAGAATTAACCATTTTAAATCTTCCAAAGTAATAGCTGAATTATCAAGCGCCGCTAAACGGTCCATCACCATTTCACGAGTGGTGCTATTAATAACGCCCGTTTGTTCAACAAACATTAAAAAGCCGCGACACTCGGTGTCGAGAACTTGGCACTCACTGTCGGTAAAAATACGCACTGCATGCTGCTCAGTGGCTAATAAATAAGGCGATTCATTGCTGTATTGTAATGCGGCAAGTTGATCTAACCAGTCAATGGCTTTGTTAATTTCGGGTTTGTTAAACCCTGCGCGGAGTAACTCATCGGTAAGTGTGCTTTGCTCAACAAATACATCACTTTCGCTGTGAACATAGTTTTCAAATAAATACATGAGAATATCAAACATATTATCCTCCAGCGCTTAATTTAATATAGCCGTCTAATACACGTTCAATTTGATCGTCTAACTCTAAATCAAGCAATCGCGCTTGTACTTTATCAATTGGCCACTGTACTCGACGCATAATATCGTCCACACTGGTCACCTCAAAACCAATACTGTTAAGCACCTCGCAATCAGAGGTTACAGCATCAGTTAACTCTTTATAGTTTAGACCAGAAGGGTATGAAAAGTTCATCTCATCAAGAATATCGGCGACGTTTTCTACCAGCTTAGCACCTTGCTTAATTAAAAAATGACTTGCTTGTGCCAGCGGGTTTTTAATTGAGCCTGGCACCGCAAAAACGTCTTTATTTTGTTCAAGCGCATAACGTACGGTGATCAGTGAGCCACTTTTAATTTCGGCTTCAACAATTAAAACGCCTAAAGAGAGTCCTGAAATAATACGATTACGCCGTGGAAAGTTATGCGCGTTGGCCGCGGTGCCCGGTAAAAACTCACTTACCAATAAACCCTGTGTTAATACTTGCTCTGTAAGTAACTTATGGCGTTTAGGGTAATAAACATCAACACCAGTCCCTAGTACGGCAATGGTTTTACCATTTCCTGCCAGCGCTCCTTTATGGGCAGCACCATCAATGCCACGCGCCATACCAGAGGTTACTGTTATGCCAGCAAGCGTTAGCTGATGTGCAAATTCTGCAGCAATTTCAAGTCCTGTGGTGGTTGCATTTCGACTGCCAACAATCGCAATTTGTGGAGAAGACAGTAAGCTGATATCGCCTTTACAAAAAAGTAATAATGGCGCACTGGCTATTTGTTTTAGGTGTTCTGGGTAGGTGGTATCAAAAATACTAATAACAATAATATGTTGCTGGCTAATAAGCTGTTCATAATGCGCAACTTGCTGCCAATTTGTATTAAGTAAATTGCTTGCTTGACTCGCTGTTAAGCCCAACATAACCAGCTGGGAATGCGATAAGGAAAACAGCGACTCTAAACTGTGCTGCTTAGAGAGGGCTAATAGCGTTTTTATTCCAAGCCCTTTGCATAAGTAAAAGGCAAGCCAATGATTTAACTTGCCACACGATTGCTCCATGTTCCCTCCTAGAACACCGACTCGCTACTTAATGAATTACTGCCAAATCTCCAATGCGAATTGGGTGCTGATTTTTAGTGATCAGTGCATAACTAACTTTGTCATACACTTTAAAAATAATCATTTCACCAACTTTCTCTGCTGGCATTTTCCAAGTAATGCTATCTTCGTCGCTCTCTGAGCCAAATAATTCGCTAGTAGCCGATACCAATTTTTCTAAACGACTTGAGTCTTCTGTATAACGCGGACCTCGAGCGCCATCAATTACTTTAGGTGATTGACGTTCAATATCAATTACATGACCTACTTCAACTTGTTGTTCAGAGCCTAAGTTTAGCACCACCACATCCATCGTGCTAAATTCTCTCACTTCACGGGGAGAGGCAATTACATGACCCTGCAACGGCTGGGTAGGACGATGCATATTAAAATACACCGGCAGCATCTGTCCTTCCATCGCGGGTAATAAAAAATCACCTTGCTTGATTTCGCGCTTAACTGATTCAACTCTGACTGAGGCAGGTTCACCATTAGCCGCATCACCAGCTCTAAAAGCGCGAGCCATACCCACATAAGATGCTCTACTCGCTAACTCTTCACCGGTATTAGGGTCAGTATAAGGCGCACCTTTATGATAAATAGCATATGCCTGATGACGTTTTAAGTTACCTTTTACATATAAAATATGGTCAATAGTTTGGGTTTTGGTATTTTCGTTGGCGCCCAAAATATAGGGCTTTTCTTTTATGGTATCGCTGTTAATAGCTTGCTCAAACGACAAATACGGTTTAATCAACGCAAGAGGTAAAGTTGTTATCGCATCTTTCCCTTTTGGCGTAATACGTCCCATAGGTGATAGCTTTCGATACGCTTTATTAATCACTAAACGCGGATTACCGTCTGTATCGTAAATTAATGCTAACGCATCTCCCGGATAAATAAGGTGAGGGTTGTCTATTTGTGGGTTCATTTGCCATAGTTCAGGCCATAACCAAGGTTCGTTTAGATATATAGCTGAGATATCCCAAAGCGTGTCACCTTTTTTCACAACATACTGTTTAGGTGCATCTTTTTTTATAGTTAGTACATCTGCCAGCACAGGAAAAGTTGCACTTAATGCAAGTATAATTGCAATTAATGGAGATTTCATTGAGCTTCCTCATAGTGTTTTTTCATTATTATTAACCAAAACCTGTTAAAGGGGAACGTGAATGGCTAAAATAAGAACATACAATACCCTAAATTTAAGCATAAGTGTAAAAGGTAACTATGGCTAGGTTAGAAGTTTTAAGATTTCCAGATGAACGTTTACGTACAATCGCAAAAGAAGTAACTGTTGTTGACGATCAAGTGCGTGAAATTGTCAAAGATATGCTAGAAACTATGTACGATGAAAATGGTATTGGGCTTGCTGCTACACAGGTTGATATTCACCAGCGTATTGTGGTGATCGACGTATCAGAAGAGCGCAATGAACCACTCGTGCTTATCAATCCGCAAATTATCAAAAAAGATGGCTCAACCGTGAGCGAAGAAGGCTGTTTATCAGTTCCTCATTCGTATGCAAAAGTTGACCGTGCAGAAACCGTTACCGTAGCTGCACTGAACGAAGAAGGTAAAGAATTTATTCTTGATGCTGACGAATTATTAGCGATTTGTATTCAGCATGAACTTGATCACCTTCAAGGTAAATTATTTATTGATTATTTATCTCCATTAAAGCGCCAACGCATTCGTAAAAAGCTTGAAAAAGAAGCGAAGTTTGCAGCGCAGTAATAAGCACCTTAGTAAATAATTAGGAAACTCAGTGACACAACCATTACGCATTATATTTGCCGGTACGCCGGACTTTGCTGCACGCCATCTGCAAGCACTCATAAATAGTGAACACCAAATAGTGGGCGTTTACAGTCAACCAGATCGTCCAGCGGGTCGCGGAAAAAAACTAAAAGCCAGTGAAGTAAAAGCGCTTGCATTAGAACATGACCTACCCGTTTTTCAACCGCAATCACTCAAAACAGACGACGCACTTGAAGAGCTAAGCAGCCTCAATGCCGATATCATGATTGTCGTTGCCTACGGTTTAATTTTACCTAAAGCCATTTTAGATGCCCCACGTTTAGGGTGTTTAAATGTACATGGTTCTATTTTACCGCGCTGGCGTGGCGCCGCGCCTATTCAACGTGCTATTTGGGCAGGCGATCAGCAAACCGGTGTAACCATAATGCAAATGGATGAAGGGCTAGATACCGGCGATATGCTGCATATTAGCCGCTGCCCTATTGATAGTGCTGAAACCAGTGCAAGCTTATACACTAAGCTTGCTGAACTCGGGCCTGATGTATTAATCGACACCATAAATCGTTTAGCCAACGGGGACATAACGCCTGAGCCACAGAACGACGCTGATGCCAATTACGCTAAAAAGCTCTCAAAAGACGAAGCCAACATTGATTGGTCTATGGATGCCGAGCAAATCGAGCGTAACATTCGTGCCTTTAACCCATGGCCAGTATGCTTTACCCAAATGCGTGGTAATACGGTAAAAATATACCAAGCAAACGTGGTTGAACAATCAGGCGCAGCTGGCACTGTATTAACAAGTGATAAAAACGGTATCGTTGTGGCTTGTGGTAAACACGCTTTATCTATTGGCGAATTACAACCACAAGGCAAAAAGCCAATGGCAATTAATGATTTTTTAAACGGTCGTAGCGACTGGGTCACACCCGGCACCGTATTAGGCGAAAATAATGAGTAATGTAAGCAATGTCAGAGCGCTAGCCGCTGAAACTTTATATAACGTGGTTGATAAAGGCGCATCGCTTAATCAAGAACTCCCTTTCGCTAGCCAAGGCCTATCTCCTAAAGATAAAGCCTTACTGCAGCAAATTTGCTACGGAGTATTACGTTACTTACCTAGCCTAGAAAATTATTGCCAGCATTTAGTAGAACAACCGCTTAAAGGCAAACGTCGTATTTTTCAGTTTTTATTGTATGTGGGCATTTACCAACTACAACACATGCGTGTACCGCCGCATGCAGCAATTAGCGAAACGGTTAATGCGTTACAACAATTGCGCGCTCTTGGCTTAAAAGGGCTTATTAACGCCATTTTACGAAGCTTTCAACGTCAGCAAGTTGAGCTTGAAGAAAAAGCCAAACAAATTCCGGTATGTTTATACAACCATCCAAACTGGTTTATAAAGCAAGTAAAAGAAGCCTACCCAGATAGCTGGGAAGACATTCTAGAAGCTAATCAGCAACAAGCGCCAATGTGGCTTCGAGTGAATCAATCGCAGTTTAGCACCCAAGAATATAGCGAAATGCTAACCGCTAACGATATTGAACATACTCTAAATCCTGATTTTATTGATGGCATTAAACTAAGCAAACCACGCGATGTGTTTTCACTTCCTGAGTTTGATACCGGTGCCTGTTCAGTACAAGATGCGGCAGCGCAGCTTGCTGCACGCTACCTAGACCCACAAAATGGTGATGCAATACTCGATGCCTGTGCAGCGCCTGGTGGTAAAACCTGCCATATTTTAGAGCTTGCCGACGCAGATGTGCTTGCGCTTGATAGCGATGCCACACGCCTAGAACGTGTTAAACAAAACCTAGAACGCATAGGTTTGGGCGCCGACTTACAATGTGGTGATGCATCGCAACCTCACACTTGGTGGGATGAAGAACAGTTTGATCGTATTTTGTTAGATGTACCCTGCTCTGCAACTGGCGTAATTCGTCGTCACCCAGATATAAAATGGTTACGTCGCGCATCCGACATTAACGATTTATCGACCCTCCAAGGCGATATACTCGACAGCATTTGGCCATTGTTAAAGCCAGGCGGTACATTGGTGTATGCAACCTGTTCGGTGCTTCCTCAAGAAAACCAACAACAAGTTGCTAAGTTTTTAGCTAATAATGAAGACGCAGAGCATATTCCTTTGCACAGCGAAGACACTAAAACCATACCAGGCTTGCAGTTATTACCAGGCGAAAGTGACGGTTTTTACTACGCTAAATTAGTTAAAAAAGCCTAGGCAACACATTTAGCTACTTCAGTTTAGAGGTAGCTAATACTTTGATGTAATTAGTATTAATAATACGGGTACATAATGAAAATAATCATACTCGGTGCTGGGCAAGTTGGCGGCACACTCGCAGAAAACCTAGTGGGTGAACAAAACGAAATAACCGTAGTTGATATCGACGGTAACCGCTTGCGCGAACTGCAAGATAAGTACGATTTACAAGGTGTTGCAGGCCACGGCGCTCACCCTGACGTGTTAAGTCGCGCAGGGGCTGAAGATGCCGATATGATTATCGCCGTAACCAGCTCAGATGAAGTTAACATGGTGGCATGCCAAGTTGCCTACAGTATTTTTAATACACCGACCAAAATAGCCCGTATTCGCTCTGAGCAGTATTTAAAATACCGCGAAAAACTCTTTCATAATGATGACTTACCTGTCGATCATTACATAGCCCCAGAAGCACTCGTTACTAAGTATATTCGCCGCCTAATAGACTACCCTGGCGCATTACAAGTACTGCAATTTGCCGATGGCATGCTCTCTTTAGTGGCTGTAAAGGCCTACTATGGCGGCTTATTGGTAGGCTATGCCCTATCTACACTTAAGCAGCATATTCCTAATGTAGAAACCCGAGTAGCCGCTATTTACCGTCAAGGCAAGGCAATAAAACCGCAGGGTACCACCGTAATAGAAGCCGACGATGAAGTATTTTTTATTGCCGCAACCAAACACATTCGTGCGGTAATGAACGAGCTACAAAAGCTGGAACGCTCGTATAAAAAAATCATGATTGCCGGTGGCGGTAATATTGGTGCAGGCCTAGCCCGTTCACTGGAAAGAAACCACAGCGTTAAGTTACTAGAGCGAAGTAAAGAGCGTGCCGAACAACTCTCTGAAATGCTCGACAACACCGTGGTATTTTGTGGTGATGCATCCGATCAGGAGCTGCTCTCTGAAGAACACATTGAACAGGTTGATGTGTTTATTGCCGTTACCAACGACGATGAAGTAAATATAATGTCGGCTATGCTCGCAAAACGCATGGGGGCACAAAAAACCATGGTACTTATTCAACGAGGCGCTTACGTTGATTTAGTACAGGGCGGCGAAATAGATATTGCTATTTCACCACAACAAGCGACTATTTCTGCATTGCTGACTCACGTGCGCCGTGGTGATATTGTAAACGTGTACTCGTTGCGTAAAGGGGCTGCAGAAGCCATAGAAGCGGTTGCCCATGGTGATGAAAATACCTCTAAAGTGGTAGGTCGCGCAATTGCCGATATTAAATTGCCTGCAGGTACCACAATAGGTGCAATTGTGCGAAATGACGATGTACTCATTGCCCATGACGATACAATTATTTTGTCAGGCGATCATGTAATCATGTTCTTAATTGATAAAAAGCACATTAACGTGGTTGAAAAGTTATTCCAAGTTAGCGCAATTTTTCTGTAATTAAACGGCTCGAGTTAAGTAATCACCAACAAAAAAGCCGCTGACTATTAAGCGGCTTTAGTGGAGTATGATGGGTTAATACTTATTGTACTCTTGCAAACTCTTCTTTAGAAAGCTCACCATTTCCGTCGGTATCTAAATCCTCAAAAATGTTCATTAGCTGTTTATTAGCGGCGGCTTCCTGCTGGCTAATTACACCATCGCCATTACTGTCAAAAGAGGCAAAATCTACTGCTGCATAGGCCGCTGATGATGACGCTAATACTAAAATCGCAAGTGTTGTGTTTAATGCTTTCATAATAAGTCTCCTATAAGAGGGAAATCCTTTTCTGAGATCCCTGTGCAATGAAAAAAGTCAAAAATTAAAAGTTTGCAAACTCAGCTTTAGAAAGCTCACCATTACCGTCAGTATCAAGCTCAGTAAATGCGGCTGTTAAATCAGCGTTTACAGCGGCTTCGCTTTGACTAATAGCGCCGTTACCATCAGTATCAAGCGTGTCAAAGTCGCTTGCTGCAAAAGCAGCTGATGAAGAAGCAAGAGCGATAAGTGCGAATGTTTTATGTAATGTTTTCATAATTTAATCCTTCAAAATGTAATGCAATGGTCTATCAAAAAATTGTGTCTGGCTATCACGGTCCTTGTTATTCTCTTTCATAGGCTTCCTTGCCTATTTAGGTTGTCTTTGGCAACTCAGAATATACTTAGCCTTGTCTTATGCTTTCGAAAGCTCTTCTTTTGATAGCTCACCGTTTTGGTCAGTATCAAGCTCTGAGAACATGCTCATTAGCTTTGCATCAACCGATGCTTCGCTTTGGCTAATAGCACCGTTACCGTCGGTATCAAGTGTATCAAAATCGCTGGCAGCAAAAGCTGCTGATGAAGAAGCAAGAGCGATAAGTGCAAATGTTTTGTGTAATGTTTTCATAATGAGTATTCCTTAAAATCGTTTAAATAATGGGGGAGCTTTTAACTCCCAAAACTTTAATAGCTTAGGGTTATGCTTTAGAGAACTCTTGTTTTGATAACTCACCGTTTTGGTCAGTATCAAGCTCTGAAAACATGCTCATTAATTTTGCATCAACCGATGCTTCGCTTTGACTGATTGCGCCGTTGCCGTCAACGTCTAGCGTGTCAAAGTCGCTTGCTGCAAAAGCGGCTGATGAAGAAGCCAATGCGATAAGTGCTAAAGTTTTATTAATGCTTTTCATAATCAATCTTCCTTCAAAGTTTATGTTTTATGCGATTAAGTGTTTTACTTTAAATCACGTTTCGTTCAATACAGCCTGACTATTACAACTTCGATGCCAATAATATAAAAACCATATTTTTCAATAAATTAACCAAAACCTAGCTGAAAATAGCGCTATTTAACTCGTTATTTTGTTGCTTTTTAGCAACAGTAGATGAGGCGATAAAATTAAAACAATAAAAATCAAAGAGTTGAGTTTAAGGAAAACACCACACAGTCGGTGAGCAACCGCTAAAAAAGAGGATTAAATAAACAAAAAGGAGGAGGAATTGAGTTTAATTTTGTTATAAACAAAAAATTAGAATTAAAAAACAGCTTTAACCCACTGTTTTTAATTGATTTATAAAATAAATTTAAAATGGCTTTTAAAAAACACAACAACACACCGCTATTTGTTGCAAAAGAGCGAAAATGTTAGGGCTTGTTGACCTTTTAGGATTGTAAAATGTTCAACTTCGAAAGATAACAGGTCTTATACAATTTCAACTTCAAGTGCACTAGGGTCAATGAAGTGATCCCCCATCAGGGCTTTCATTTGCTCTTCACTGGCAAATAATCGAATTCCGCAATATATGCCCTTAGCATGTTTTTTCACACTGCATATTTGCCCTTCGTGCTTTGTATCTTCATCAAACACTACGATGCAACGCATATCTTTAATGTCGTCGATTTCTTGGGTTGTTTTAATATCAAACATAACACCCGTTAACGAAATATCTTTTATAACACCTTCAAAGGAAGGGCGATCATCCGATAATTTTAACTTAGCAGGAAACAACGTGGGTATACGCGCTTGCGAGCGCAGTTCAAATAGCTGTACTTGTGAAGGATAGTCGATAAACAATAACTTAGCCGGGTGAGATGCTACAGACATAAGCTGCTGACGAAACGCTAAAACATGCCCACCACTGCCCTCTATAAGCGCTCTTACCACCACCATCACACCATCGCGTAAATAATCACTTGCCATGGGGAGCCTTTTTGCATTGGGGTAATTTAAAATAATAAACTTATTTTCTAATAAGCCTATAAACTCTGTTTTTACGCGTCGGCTACTCGTGGGGGTGAGGATTTCTAAATCAACTATGCCACCCGTGACGATTTGGTTTAACTTTTCCAAATTGGTTTTTCGCATATTTCCTTCCTAATATTTAAAACGTTATCCACGCCAAAATGTTGGAGTAAATAGCACGAGTAAGGTAAATATCTCTAAACGGCCAAATACCATTGCCACGGTTAATATCCATTTTGCAGCATCGGTAATAGCGCCATAATGAGAAGCAACATCACCTAAACCAGGCCCAAGGTTATTTAAACACGCTGCCGTTGCTGAGAATGCCGTTATATTGTCTAACCCGGTGCCCATTAACGCTAACATAATAATAATAAAGACTAGTGCATAAGCCGAGAAAAAACCCCATACCGCTTCAACTACTTTATCTGGTAGCGCCTTTCGTCCTAACTTTATAGAGTATATAGCTCGAGGATGCACTAAGCGGTTTAGCTCTCGCACCCCTTGTAGATAAAGTAAAAACACGCGCACAACTTTCATACCGCCGCCAGTTGAACCAGCACAGCCACCAATAAAACTAGAGAATATTAATAAAATAGGTAAAAACAAAGGCCAAGCAGAAAAGTTATCTGTGGCAAATCCTGCGGTGCTGCTTATAGATACAGCTTGAAACAATGCCTGATCGAGGGTTTCATCGCCATTGGCATAAACATCGTGAGATGAAAGTACCGTGAAACAAATCACCACCAGCGCGAGCTGAATACATAGAAACACTTTGAATTCAGGGTCACGAATGTAGACACTAATATTACGACTCGCTACAGCAGCATAATGCAGAGAAAAGTTAATGGCTGCGATAATTAAAAAGAACACACAAATAAAGTTAATTACTGGGCTATCAAAATGCCCCATTGAAGCGTCATAAGTAGAAAAACCACCAATGGCCACCGTAGAAAAAGCATGGCAAATTGCATCAAACCAATTCATGCCAGCACTCCAATACGCCAAAGTACATGCCAGGGTAATAGACACATAAATATACCAAAGGTGTTTAGCGGTGTCGGCTATACGCGGGGTCATTTTGGAATCTTTTACGGGGCCTGGAATCTCAGCCCGATACAACTGCATACCACCTACGCCAAGCATTGGCAGGATTGCTACCGCTAATACAATGATCCCCATACCACCAAACCACTGTAATTGTTGGCGATAAAACAAGACCGATTTAGGCAGATACTCTATGCCGGTCAGTACGGTAGCCCCTGTTGTGGTTAAGCCAGAAAAGGCCTCAAACACGGCGTCGGCTAAAGAGAGGTTGGGTTCTTGTAAAAATACCAGCGGTAAGGAGGCAAACGCGCCTAGTACTAGCCAAAACAAAACCACGATTAAAAAGCCTTCGCGGGCTTTTAAATCGCCATGCTCATGCCTATTTGGGTAATAAGCCATTAAGCCAATAACAACACTGAATATAAAGGCTAAAACAAACGGCACCCCTCCACCATCTTTATAAATTAAAGACACTAGCGCTGGTGGCACCATAGTAATACTGAATAGCGCAACCAATTGGCCAAGAATTTTTATGATGGTACGAAATTGCATTGAGCGTATCGCTTTTTTATTAGTAAATTAAAATAACTACTGTATGACTCGAAATTTAATGTTTAATCATTAAATGGGATGAATGTAAGACTATTACTCTTTGATTGTTAACTCAACTGCGCCGTGGCTTAAATCAAAAATATCTTTGATGGCTTGCTGCGCTTGGCGACTATCAATGGTAATAGTCCACTCAATATTTGCAGTAAACTGCTTTTCAATATTAAGTACCTGAAAGTTCGTTTTTAAATGTTGCTCTATCGCCCCTTGCATACTGTATTCACTAAAGCCCACCAGCTCAGCGCTCGGCACTTTCACCACGGTTTGTAGTTTTGCTAAGGCATTATTGAGTGAACCACCATAAGCACGCACCAGCCCACCCGTACCGAGCTTTATACCTCCAAAGTAACGTGTTACCACAGCGGTCACTTCACCTAAGCCTGAGCCCACTAGCACATTGAGCATGGGTTTACCGGCGGTGCCATTGGGCTCCCCGTCATCAGAAAAGCCATAAACATGGCTGCCCCCTGGGTTACCTGCAACATGTGCCCAGCAATTGTGGCGTGCATCACTATATTTTTCTTCAATATTTTTAATAAAGGCTTTCGCAGCATTTAGATCGGACGTGTGACCTATATGAACAATGAAGGTACTTTTTTTAATTTCTTCTTGATGAAATACAGCTTCGGCTGGGTATTTATATTCAGACATAGCACTTACTTAGGCTTTAATTAAAAAAATGGGGCCAAAAGGCCCCTTTGTATCCGTTTATTTTAGCGCGTATTGACTAACTCGTCTTTAATAAGGATTTAGTCGAGTAATAAATTACGCGTCATATTTTCTAGGCTATCTTCGTGAACAATAATATTGTCCTCGATACGAATACCGCCAAAAGGTTTAAACGCCTCGACCTTTTCCCAGTTAATAAACTGCTTATTGTCTGTTTGTGCTAAATCACCCAATAAAGAGTCAATAAAGTACAAACCTGGCTCAATAGTAAACACTTGGTTTTTCTCAATTAAGCGAGTACAGCGCAAGAATGGATGACCCTCTGGTGGCGCTTGATGTGCCCCTGTTTCATCACGCATAAAACCACCCACATCGTGAACCTGTGCACCTAAATGATGCCCGAGTCCATGCGGGAAGAAAGTTGAGGTAATTTGACGCTCAACAATTTCCGCTGCAGGTAGTTTAACAATATCAAAATCACTTAATAGCTGAGCAATACGGTTATGACAATCAATATGCAGATCGCCATACAGTAAACCTGGCTTTAAGCTTTTTCCTAACTCAATTTGATGCGCTGTCATAGCGTTAACTAAGTCAGCAAACTCACCCTGCTTTTTAAAGTCGTAGGTACGGGTAATATCCGCAGCGTAACCATTAAAATTAGCGCCCGCATCAATTAAAAATGAATTATGCGTTTGTGGTGCTTTTGGCTCAAAATGGGTGTAGTGCAAAATAGCGCAGTTTTCGTTAAGGGCCACAATGTTGCCATATGGCATTTCGTTTTCACTTTGACGCGTTGCCATTAAGTAAGCTTGCTGAATATCAAACTCGCTACCACCATTAAAAAACGCATCACGCGCTGCTTTATGGCCATCAACCGCAATACGGTTCGCATTACGTAAACACTCAAGTTCATATTGCGTTTTATAAGCACGGTGGTAATGAATATAGTTAAGTACTGGCTCAGGGTTCATAATACTAAAACCAAGTGCTTGTGCTACTTCGAGATACTCACCAATGTAGGCAAATTTAGCTTTATCGTAAGGTAGTAGCTTTTCAACCTGATCAGGTTGTAATAACAATTCAATATCGAAATACTCTGCCCAAAAATCTCTTGGCTCATCAGGTACTTTATGCCAAAAATCAATTGGGCGATAAAAAATAAGTTTTGGCTTATCGCTACCATTTACCACAATCCAGCAATGTGGATTATCAATAACCGGTAGCCACGCTTTAAAATGAGGGTTAACTTTAAACGGGTAATACATATCATCTAAAAATTGGCGCTTAGCTTGGCCTGAATGAATGACTAATCCTTCTAACCCTTCTTGCTCACAAATAGTACGTGTACGCTGCTGCAATGTTGCAATATGTTCGGCGTATAAAACGGCTAATTTTTCCATAATAAACCCATCTGTTAAATTTAACTTGCTTTGAGTCTACCACTTATACACAAAGCGCTCAAAAAAGAGGGATACTTACTGTGTAAATATCCCTCTGTGGTTGTAGATTTATTTTTACTATCCGCCCATCGTCATTTCTAATATGGGGGCTAGAAGGTTTCCCTCCCGACCAAGGCGAGTATGATAAACCTGCCGATAAGCAAATACATTTTTTACATAATCTCGGGTTTCTCTGTAAGGAATAAGTTCAACCCATAGCTCAGCCGGCATTGCTTCTTCTGGTAACCAACGCTTAATACGATGATACCCAGCGTTATAAGATGCTGTAGCTAACACCTCATTGCCGTGGTTTTTCTTTTTTAAATACTGTAAATAACGAGTCCCAAGACGAATGTTGGTTTTTGGTTGATACAAACGACGATTAGAAACCGTGCCTTTATTAATATACTTTGCCGTACTCGGTAATAGCTGCATTAACCCGCGTGCATTTGCATGGGAGCGCGCATCAGGTGCAAATGAGCTTTCGCGACGTGCAATAGCAATACTCCAAGTTAGGTCAATTTTGCTTCGCTTGCTGTAACGCTCAAACATTTCTTGAAATGCAAAAGGGAAACGCAAATCCACATAATCCCATGCTTTTATTTTTGCTAGGGTGAATATAGTACTATCAAACCAATCCAGCTCGGCTGCAAGTACCGACGCAGCTAATTTTTCATCATCAGCTGAGGTATCAGTTAAATAATTCCACTCGCGTCGAGCAGCAGTAAAGCGCTCTAACTCATACAAGGCTTTGGCACGCTTAAAGCCCGGTGCGTTACTCACTCTTGTTACTAAAGCTTGATTTACATTAACGGGCAACTCATTTAAATCAACCGGTATGCCCAAACGTGCAGCGGCTAAAAAGCCGTAATAATCACGATTAGCGGCCACTTTAGTCCAAATTGCCTTGGCTTTTTCATGATCTGCGCGTTTGTCATAACTATAAGCAAGCCAATACTGTTGCCCTAAGCTAAGATTTTCTTTACCTGTAAAAAATGCCGCAATTCCCTCCCAATCTTGGGTTTTGAGTAGATTAGCTAACTGCCATTGCATTAATTTACGATCTTGGCGCTCTTTGGGTACTTTATTTAAATAGAAGCTAGCTTGGCTATGGCCGCTCGACGCCAATGAAAGCGCAAAGGTATAATATACATCCGCTTTTTCATCATCAGTGTAATCAAATAACCCCTCAATTTTTTGCCATGCCTTTAATGCCAACTCTTTATCACGCCAAATTAAACGCTTAATACCGTAAAGCGCTATTTCACCCTCTTTCACTGTTTTGCGCTTATAACGGTATAACCCCGCCGCTGCACTTGGGTCACGTCTTACTTTTGAGTATAAATCGGCTAAGTAGCGCTCATTGGCTGGCAACAATGTTTTTAAATAAGGCAGTAAACGATAAGACCCACCTTGTGCCGCTAAAGTGACACGTTGCCAAACAACATCGGGCGTTAAATAACCATTTTGACGCCAGCGTTTAAAAAGGCCATCGCATTCACTTGGCTGCGACTCACCCACTGTCCATAAGTCGGTTACCTGATTGAGTATTGCTTTTTTAGGCGCACCAAGATCAAGCTGAAAAGTAAGGTGGGTACAAGTAAGCTCACTGTCAGAGGTTTCACGGTAGTTTTTAATAAACGCTGCTTTTTGATTTCTGCGTTTTAAATAGTTTAACCATGCTTTACGCACTGGCCACTCTAATGGCGTATGTTCATAAATAGTGAGAAAATTTTCTATCTCTGTTTGGTGGGCTAAGCTTGGGTAACGTTCCCAATAGGCTTTTTCAACATACGGTTTAAGCGGATGAGACAATGAATCCACCGCTTCTTTAAAATTTTGATAATTGCCATAGCGCGCCTGTTTTTCAGCGTCTAAAAATGCATCAATATCAGTTTTCGCGTTGGCAGAGGTAAAAGAAATAAATAGAGTCGCTGCCGCTACGCTTAATAAGTATTTTTTCATAATGTCCTTTAGGGCATAGTAACCTTCAAGGCTGACGAAGTGTGGCGAAGAGTAAGTAAACAACAGCACATACACAGCTGTACTATTTATTCTAATAAAACCCAAGCTATGAACACTAAGACAGCGCAATAAAATGAATAAAGAAAACTTTCAAACCCACCTTAGCACCAAACCAGCTATATTTTAACCAGACGTTTGTAACCAAGATAAATTTTTCGTTGCATTTTTAATTTAAAGCAAGCACACTGGTCTGAATATGAACTCATCGTACCAGTCTTAGTTCATCAACTAGGGAGAATAATAATGTTATATAAAAGCGATTCCTTTGAAGTTAGCTTCGTGAAGGAAAACATCGCCGAGTTTAAGTTTTGTGCTACAGGTTCTGTAAACACATTATCTCAACAAACTCTTTCAGATTGCGCGGCAGCATTAAAAGAATTAGCCGCTAACGCTGATATTAAAGGCATGATTTTTACCAGTGATAAAGACCACTTTATTATTGGTGCAGATATCTTCGAATTTTTACCTACTTTTACTAAACCTGAAACAGAATTAGTAACGTGGATCAAAAATGCAACTGACGTTTTTGATGCAATTGAAGATTTACCATTCCCAACACTAAGTGTTATAAACGGCTTGGCGCTTGGCGGCGGCTGTGAGTGGGCACTTGCTACCGATTATCGTGTTGCAAGTGACTCAGCAAAAATGGGTTTACCAGAAGTTAAATTAGGCATAATGCCTGGATTTGGCGGCACAGTGCGCCTTCCGCGCATTATTGGCGCCGATAACGCGATGATGTGGATCACCACAGGTAACGAAAATCGCGCAGCTGATGCCCTTAAAGTAGGTGCGTTTGACGCAGTAGTTAGTGCCAACAAACTACAAGAGTCAAGTATAGCAACATTAGAATTAGCAATTGCTGGCAAGCTAGATTGGCAAGCAAAACGTGCTGTAAAATTACAACCGCTTAAATTAAACCGTGTTGAGCAAGGCATGAGCTTTGCAATGGCAGAAGGTATGGTAATGGGTAAAACCAAAGGCCACTATCCTGCTCCAGTTATGGCAGTTCGCACTATTAAAGCCGCAGCAAACAGCTCACGCGCCGAAGCAATGGCAATTGAAAATGCCAACTTTGCAAAACTAGCACGTACTAGTGAAGCTGCTGCTCAAACGGGTATCTTTTTAGCAGACCAATACATTAAAGGTAAAGCACGTAAATTTGCTAAACACAGCGATGTAGAAATTAAACAAGCGGCAGTATTAGGCGCAGGTATTATGGGTGGCGGTATTGCATACCAGTCTGCTTATAAAGGCACACCAATCATAATGAAAGACATCCAACAGGATGCACTTGACTTAGGTATGGGTGAAGCGTCTAAGCTATTAGGTGCAAAAGTGAAGCGCGGCCACATGCCGATGGAAAAAATGCTAGCAACGCTTAGCAAAATCAAACCAACGCTTAACGATGCAGACCTACAAAACGCCAACATCATTGTTGAAGCCGTAGTAGAAAATCCTAAAGTGAAGCAAGCCGTACTTGCTGATCTTGAAAAGAATATGCCAGAAGGCACGGTACTGACGTCAAACACATCGACTATTTGTATCGACCTACTTGCAGAAGCGCTTGAAAAGCCAGAAAACTTCTGTGGTATGCACTTTTTCAATCCAGTACCAAAAATGCCATTAGTTGAAATTATCCGTGGTGCAAAAACCTCAGATAAAACGATTAATGCCGTGGTTGATTACGCACTTAAACTAGGTAAGTCACCGATTGTTGTTAACGATTGCCCTGGCTTTTTTGTAAACCGTGTTTTATTCCCTTACTTTGCTGGCTTTAGCAAATTAGTGGTTGAAGGCGCTAACTTTGCAAAAGTAGATAAAGTAATGGAAAACGTATTTGGTTGGCCTATGGGCCCGGCGTACCTACTTGATGTAGTCGGTATTGATACGGCTTATCATTGTACTGGCGTAATGGCAGACGGTTTCCCTGAGCGTATGGCACGTGCAGATAAAGACCCAGTGACTGTTTTTGCTAACGAAAAACGTTTTGGTCAAAAGAACAAAGCAGGTTTCTATAAGTACGAAACAGATCGTCGCGGTCGTCTTAAAAAATCACATGACCAAACAGCGATTGAACTACTTGCACCAATTACAGACGCACCAAAAGAATTTGATAAACAAGAAATCATTGACCGTTGTATGATCCCAATGATCAACGAAGTACTACTTTGTTTACAAGAAGGCATTGTTGCTTCTCCTCAAGAAGCTGATATGGCACTTGTATACGGTGTTGGTTTCCCTCCATTTAGAGGCGGCGCGTTCCGTTACTTAGATCAAACAGGTTTAGCTAACTTTGTTGCAGCAGCAGACAAATACGCTCACCTAGGTGCGATTTACCAAGTATCAGAGCAAACTCGCAAGTGGGCTGAAGAAGGCCGTGTTTTCTATAAGGTGGAAGGTTAATATCATGAATAATCCAGTAATTGTAGATTGTATCCGCACACCAATGGGTCGCTCAAAAGGCGGCGTATTTAAAAACAAACGTGCGGAAGACTTAAGCGCTCATTTAATGAAAGGCTTATTAGAACGTAATCCAGCAGTTGACCCTGCGTCAATTGACGATATTTATTGGGGTTGTGTACAGCAAACTTTAGAGCAAGGCTTTAACGTTGCACGTAACGCATCTCTACTTGCAGGCATTCCACATTCAGTGCCAGCAACCACAGTGAACCGTTTATGTGGCTCATCAATGCAAGCATTGCATGATGCTGCTCGCGCTATTATGACTGGCGCTGGTGATACTTACCTAATTGGTGGTGTTGAACACATGGGCCACGTACCTATGACTCACGGTAACGACTTTCACCCAGGCTTAGCTACATCAATTGCACAAGCATCTGGCTCTATGGGTTTAACTGCTGAGTACCTTGCTACTATTCACGGTATTAGCCGTGAGCAACAAGATGAGTTTGCTTACCGCTCGCATCAACGTGCACATGCTGCAACAGTTGAAGGGCGTTTCCGCCGCGAAATTTTAGCAATGGAAGGTCACGATGCTGACGGTTCACTTATCCTTGTTGAAGATGATGAAGTAATTCGCCCTGAAACAACGGTTGAAGGTTTATCGCAGCTGCGTCCAGTATTTAACCCTGCTACGGGTTCTGTTACAGCGGGCACATCTTCAGCACTTTCTGATGGCGCATCAGCTATGTTAGTGATGAGCGAAGAAAAAGCAAAAGAACTTGGCTTACCAATTCGTGCATATATTCGCGCGATGGCCGTTGCCGGTTGCGATCCATCAATCATGGGTTACGGCCCAGTACCAGCAAGTAAAAAAGCATTGGCACAAGCTGGTATTACTATTGATGACATCGATGTTGCTGAACTTAACGAAGCATTCGCAGCACAATCACTGCCTGTACTTAAAGACCTAGGTTTAGCGGATGTGGTTGACGAAAAAGTGAATTTAAATGGTGGCGCTATCGCACTGGGTCACCCGCTGGGTTGTTCGGGTTCGCGTATTAGCACCTCACTTATTCACTTAATGGAAGACAATAACGCAAAATACGGTTTAGCGACTATGTGTATTGGTTTAGGCCAAGGTATTGCTACTGTATTTGAACGTGTTCAAGACTAATTAGTGTTGAATATCTAAAACCAGCTTGGTGATTAAAAAGGCGGACTAGCGCAAGTTAGTTCGCCTTTTTTATACCACCCGCTTTTGCAGGTTTAAAATGAATAATGTGATCGGGTGCATTAAATTTATTTCAGATTATCTATTAATAAGTTGAGCTGTTTTGTTATACGTAAAATAGTTAACCAACAGCTTTATTTGCGCTAAACTACCCGACCTAACCAAGCCACGACTATTTTTACAGGTAATTTTTATGAGCTTTGATAACCCCGATCACCAATTAGATGCTATCGGCCTTCGCTGCCCAGAACCTGTGATGATGGTGCGCGCTGCAATTCGCAAAATGAGCGACGGCGAAACACTGCTTATTATTGCCGACGACCCCTCAACCACCCGTGATATACCCAGCTTTTGTACGTTCATGGATCACACGCTAGTGGCTAAAGAAGTTGAAGAATCACCGTATAGATATGTGGTGAAGAAAGGATTGTAAAGCTATCAGCTATCAGCTATCAGCTATCAGCTATCAGCTATCAGCTATCAGCTATCAGCTATCAGCTATCAGCTATCAGCTATCAGCTATCAGCTATCAGCTCAAAATAAAAAAACCGTGTTTGTTAAATCAAGCACGGTTTTTTATTTTATCTTTAAACTAACGACTGACAGCTTTTAACTTACAGCTTTTACTTCTTCGTTATCGTCACTTGCGGCTCATCGTAGTCACTAAAATCAATGCTGACTATATACGACCCTTTGATTGCGGGTGTGTAGCTAAAGTAATTATAAATGGTATTACAGTCGGCGCGTGTTGATTGGCCGAGTGTTAGGCTTTGCCCTGATGGCTGTGAATCGCTGTAGCCACAGTTAAAACCTTCACTAAAATCTGCATCCGCTATTTTAAATTCGTACACTTTGCCTGGGGTCGAAAACCTAACTTGGGCTTGGTAAAGCGCAGGGCCGACTTGTTTAAATTGATATTGAGGTTCGGCATCCCATAATGTGAAGTCCCCTCTTAAATAAATACTGCGATCCAATTCTTGCTGCGGCAACACGTCGTTAATTGAAATTTGACTGGTACAAGCACTCAATAAGCCCACTAAGGCTAACGTGAAAATGCGTTTCATTGGGAGCTTCATGGTGAATCCTCTATTAACTAATATAAATAAAACACTAAAAAGCCAGCATTATGCTGGCTTTTTTAATAGCTGTTAGCTGTTATTTTTGTAATACAGAAATATCTGCAATTTCTAAAAATAGTCCACTAAGCTGGCTTAAAAGCGCAAGGCGGTTTTGCTTAACCGCTTCATCGTCGGCCATTACCATGACATTGTCAAAAAAGTTATCAACACTGTCACGAATGCCTGCTAATTGGCTTAATGCCTCTTGGTAGTTTCCATCGCTGTACAGTGGTGCTAAATCAGTGGCGAATTTTGCAACTTGCGAAGCCAATACTTTTTCTGCCTCATCACTTAATAAGCTCTGATCAACATCACCTTGCGTTGTAATGTTATTTTTAGCCAGAATATTACTTACACGCTTATTAGCGGCTGCAAGCGATTCTGCGGCGTCTAGAGTGCGGAAATGGCTTACGGCTTTAACCCGGCGATCAAAATCAACAGGCTTCGTTGGACGGCGCGCAAGTACCGCTTGAATTACATCTACCTCAATGCCTTCATCTTGATACCAAGCACGAAAACGCCCTAGCATAAATTCGAATACATCGGTCGATACATTTAGGTTAGTCAGCTTTTCACCAAACAAGGTTTGTGATTTAGCAACCAGGTCTAAAATATCAAGTGGTAGCTGCTTTTCTACCATGATACGCAATGCACCAATGGCCGCACGACGAAGTGCAAATGGGTCTTTATCACCTTTTGGTGCTTGGCCTATACCAAAAATACCCACCAGCGTGTCAAACTTATCAGCAATAGCCACTGCACAGCTGATCAAACTCGTTGGTAAGTTATCGCCAGCAAAGCGTGGCATGTACTGCTCGTTTTGCGCAACAGCGACATCTTCAGCTTCACCGTCATGACGTGCGTAATGCATTCCCATTACACCTTGTACGTCGGTAAATTCCATTACCATTTCGGTCATTAAGTCTGTTTTACTTAATAAGCCTGCACGCGCTGCTAGTGCTTTATCTGCACCTAGTTGCTCTGCAATGTAACCGGCAAGTTCACTGATACGCTGTGACTTATCTTTAAGTGTGCCCAACTGCTTTTGGAATAAAACGCTGTCTAGCGACTCAAGTCGGCTTTCAAGTGTTTTCTTTTTATCTGTTTCAAAGAAGAACTGCGCATCAGCTAAACGCGGGCGCACTACTTTTTCGTTACCAGAAATAACCACACTTGGATCTTTACTTTCGATGTTAGAAACAAACAAAAACTTATTTAAAAGTTTGCCGTTTTGATCTAATAACGGAAAGTATTTTTGATCGTCTTTCATGGTGTAAATAAGCGCTTCGGCTGGCACATCTAAAAATGCTTCTTCAAATGTAGCTGTTAGCGTTACTGGCCATTCAACCAATGAAGTAACTTCTTCAAGTAAATCTTCATCCATAGCAACTACGGCATTAACTGCTTTTGCTGCGTCTTCTATTTGCGCACGAATTTGTGCTTTACGCTGTTCGTAGTCAGCTATCACGTAAGCTGATTTAAGTACGTCAAACACATCATCAGCATGGTTAATACTAATTTTTTCTGGATGATGAAAACGATGGCCTTGCAGTTGATTGCTCACTTGCTTACCCAGTATCTCACCCTCTATTAGCTCACTACCCAGTAAAATAGTGACTGTATGCACAGGGCGAATAAATTGTGTTTTATTCGCGCCCCAACGCATTGGTTTAGGAATAGGTAATTTAGCAAGCGCTTTACTAATTGCATCAGCCATTAGTAATTTGGTTTCTTGCCCTGCTACTTTAGCAATATGTAATAACCATGCGCCTTTATCGGTTTCGAGTGTTTGCGCATCTTTTACTTCAATTCCACAACCACGAGCCCAACCCATGGCTGCTTTGGTTGGGTTGCCCTCAGCGTCAAATGCCGCTTTAGTTGCTGGGCCGCGTTTTTCAACTTCTTTGTCTTGTTGTTTAGCGTCAAGTGCTTTTACTTGTAAACCTAAACGACGAGGCGATGCATACCAGCTCACACCTTGGTGAGCAAGTTCTAAGCTTTCAAATTCTGCTGTTAAGTTTGCAGCAAAGGCTTCGGCTAATTTTCGAAGTGATTTTGGTGGCAATTCTTCGGTGCCAATTTCTACTAATAAATTTTCTGCTGACATGCTTACTTATCCTTACACAGCGGGAAACCAAGCGCTTCACGTGCATCGTAATAACTTTGTGCACACGCTTTTGATAATGCACGAACGCGTAAAATGTAACGTTGACGCTCGGTCACCGAAATAGCATGACGTGCGTCTAATAAGTTAAATGCGTGCGATGCTTTCATTACTTGCTCGTAGGCAGGTAATGGTAAGTTTGCTTCAATTAACTTTTGGCTTTCTGCTTCGCACTTATCAAACTGTGCAAATAAGTCTTCTACGTTTGCATGTTCAAAATTATAAGTAGACTGCTCTACTTCGTTTTGATGGAATACATCGCCGTAGGTTACGCGCCCTAATGGACCGTCTGCCCATACTAAGTCGTAAATGCTATCTACGCCTTGAATATACATTGCTAAACGCTCTAGGCCGTAGGTAATTTCACCTGTGACCGGTGAGCATTCTAAGCCGCCCACCTGCTGGAAGTAGGTAAACTGGGTTACCTCCATGCCGTTTAACCAAATTTCCCAGCCCAGTCCCCATGCACCCAGCGTTGGTGACTCCCAGTTATCTTCTACAAAGCGCACTTCGTGAGTGAGGGTATCAATACCCATCGCCGCTAAAGAGCCTAAATAAAGCTCTTGGATATTATCTGGAGATGGCTTTAACACCACTTGGAATTGGTAGTAATGTTGTAAGCGGTTTGGATTCTCACCGTAACGACCATCGGTAGGTCGACGACACGGTTGAACGTAAGCGCTCGACATAGGCTCTGGGCCAATTGATTTTAAAAATGTTTGCGGGTGAAATGTCCCTGCGCCCACTTCCATGTCAAGTGGTTGAATAATGACACAGCCTTGCTGTGCCCAATAATCCTGTAAAGCCAGGATCAAACCTTGAAAGGTTTTAACGTCATATTTTTGCATATTTTGGCTTTTTACTATCTGAGAAGTAGCGTGAAAATTACCCTCAGTATACCTTGTGCACACTCAGGTTTTAAGCAGTTTGTGCAATTGAGAAAATAAAAAAGGAGCCTAAGGCTCCTTTTTTGTGATTAGCATAATTTAATTATACGTCTAAGTTAACCACACGCAGTGCATTCGTTTCTATGAACTCACGACGAGGCTCAACTTGATCGCCCATTAACGTAGCAAATAATTGATCCGCTGCAACAGCATCTTCAATCGTTACTTGCAACATACGGCGTGCGCTTGGATCCATGGTGGTTTCCCAAAGTTGATTTGGGTTCATTTCACCTAGTCCTTTATAGCGTTGAATATAGATCCCACGCTTAGATTCTGCGATCAACCATTCCAATGCATCCACAAAGTTATCAACAGGTTTTGTTTTTTCACCGCGTTGGATGTAAGCACCCTCAGTGATGATATTAGCAATATTTTTACCTGTTACAGCAATACGTTGGTAATCTCTTGAAGTAATAAAGTCATAATGAAGTACATGCGCTTTATCCACACCATGCTGACGAATATTCACAACAGGGTAATATAAATTACGCTCTGTATCGTGTTCAGTACCTGCGTGGAAAATAGTTGCATCTTCATCACGCGCAACTAAGTCATCAACAAGCTCTTTGGTCCAAGCAATTACCTTAGCCTCGTCTGAAAGGTCTTCTTTTTTCAGCTCGCTTTGGTAAATCAAACGGTTCATCACTGTGTTTGGATACTTACGCTTTAAGCGCTCGATAACTTTAACCGTGTTTTGGTAATCATGAACGATTGCTTCTAACGCTTCACCATCAACCGCTTCTGCACTATCACTCGTGTAAAGAGCAGCATTACTTAGCGCTAAAGATGTAAGGTAATCAACTAATGCAGGGTCATCTTTAATATAGCGCTCTTGCTTACCTTTTTTCACTTTATAAAGAGGTGGCTGAGCAATATAAATGTAACCACGTTCAACAATTTCCGGCATTTGACGGTAGAAGAACGTTAGTAACAAGGTACGAATGTGAGAGCCATCCACGTCGGCATCGGTCATGATGATGATACGGTGGTAACGTAGTTTTTCTGGGTTATATTCGTCACGGCCAATACCACAACCTAATGCAGTAATTAGCGTTGCCACTTCTTGTGAAGAAAGCATTTTATCAAAACGTGCTTTTTCTACGTTTAAGATTTTACCTTTAAGCGGAAGAATCGCTTGATTCTTACGGTTACGACCCTGCTTGGCTGAACCGCCAGCTGAGTCACCCTCCACTATGTATAGTTCAGATTGGGCTGGATCTTTTTCTTGGCAATCAGCTAATTTACCAGGTAAACCAGCTAAGTCCATAGCGCCTTTACGACGTGTCATTTCACGCGCTTTACGCGCTGCTTCACGGGCGCGTGCTGCATCAATAATTTTGCCAACAACAATTTTTGCATCCAATGGGTTTTCCAATAAAAACTCAGTGAATTTTTCAGCCATTGCTTGCTCAACTGCAGACTTAACTTCGCTAGAAACTAGCTTGTCTTTTGTTTGTGATGAGAACTTTGGATCAGGTACTTTAACACTCACAACTGCAGTTAAGCCTTCACGCGCATCATCGCCCGTTGCATTACTGGTTGTTTTAGCTTTTTTGTTAAAGCCTTCTTTTTCCATGTAGTTATTGAGCGTACGCGTTAGCGCCGATCTAAAACCAGCTAAGTGAGTACCACCATCACGTTGAGGAATATTATTTGTGAAACAGTAAATGTTTTCTTGGAATGCATCATTCCACTGCATTGATACTTCTACACTAATACCATCTTCTTCACGTTCGTGAGTAAAATGGAATACCCCTTTATGCACTGGTGTTTTATTGCGGTTTAGGTATTCAACGAATGCTCTGATACCGCCTTCGTACTTAAAGTGGTCGCTTTTATTTTCTTCGCGCTCATCGCTTAATATGATACTTACACCTGAATTCAAAAACGACAGCTCGCGTAAACGCTTTGCCAAAATATCGTAATGAAAATCAAGGTTAGTGAACGTTTCGCCACTTGGCCAAAAACGAATTTCAGTACCATTTGTTTCAGAATCACCAATTACAGCTAGTGGTGCATCAGGTACACCCATAGTATAAAACTGCTCATGAAGTTTACCTTCACGACGAATGGTTAGTTTTAATTTTTCTGATAATGCATTTACTACCGATACACCAACACCGTGTAAGCCACCTGATACTTTATAAGAGTTATCATCAAACTTACCACCGGCGTGTAGCACCGTCATAATTACTTCAGCTGCAGATACACCTTCTTCTTCATGTATAGAAGTAGGAATACCACGGCCGTTATCTCTTACAGATACCGAACCGTCTAAGTGAATAGTGACATAAATATCATCACAGTGACCCGCTAAGGCCTCATCGATAGAGTTATCAACGACCTCAAACACCATGTGGTGTAAGCCCGTACCATCATCGGTGTCCCCTATATACATACCAGGACGCTTTCTTACTGCATCTAATCCTTTAAGTACTTTAATACTCGACGAATCATAATTCTCAGACATGGTTAATCCCACTTATCTTGTTATTAGGTTGCCATGTTTCACGTGGAACATTTTTAGTTCTCGTTGCATGGGTTCCACCACAGCAGAAATACTTTCAGATAAAATTGAAGAAATAAATATTTGAGAACTACAGTGAGTCAATAACTGGCCCACTTTCTCTTTTGTATCTTCGCTTAGTTCTGAAGGTAGATCATCTATTAGCAATATTGATTGCTTATCTGTCTCTGACTCAATTAAGCTATTTTGCGTTACTTTTAACGCATACAACAATAACTTTAATTGCCCGCGTGAGAATACATTCTCAACACTGCTGCCAGCGACACTAAAACTAAAATCAGCCTTATGAGGGCCTTTACTTGTAAAGCCTTGGCGAGCATCTCGCTCAAAACTTTGCTCTAACGCATCACAAAGAGATTCACTCTCTTTCCAGCCCGCATTGAAGCTAATTTCTAAATCGCGTATTAGCGTTAATTCTGCACACATTTTATCAAAAAATTGCTGCTTAAACCTAGTTATATACGCGATTCTTAATTTATTTATTTGTTCAGCCAGTCTAACAAATTCTTTGTCCCAAAACTTGATTTGGTCAAAATAATTCTTAGGCTTAGATTTTAATAAGGCATTGCGTTGTTTAAGCACTTTATTAAACGATTGCCATAAGAAAAAAAACTCATGTTCCACGTGGAACAAACCTAAGTCTAAAAATTTTCTGCGCTCCTTAGGACCGCCAAAAAATAGTGAGTAGCTTTCTGGTGTTATTATTTGTACCGGCATTAACTGGGCAAGTTCAGATACTTTTCGACTCGCCTTACCCTGGATTTTTAAATTGGTTTCACCCGCTTGGGTTTTACTAATACCAATAGGGATAGATAAATCGTATAACGCTTTGCGGCCATGAATAACAAACTGATCTTGCTGGTGTGCAATAATACTTTTATGTTTAGAAGTTCGAAAAGATTTGCCGTGAGAAAGGTAATATATAGCCTCTAAAAGGCTGGTTTTTCCGCTGCCGTTTTCACCATAAATTATATTAACGCCATTAACTGGTTCTAGCGTCAGCGCCTCAATATTACGAAAATATTTGAGGCTCAAATGACTTAAGCTCATTATGTATTTATAATCTTATAAACGCATAGGCATAACGACGTACATCGCTTCTTCATCGCCTGCACCTTCTATTAGTGCACTGCTATTTGAATCGGCAAGTGTAAATAACACATCTTCAGTTTTTAATGTATTTAATACATCAAGCACGTAAGACACATTAAACCCTATTTCTAGGTCATCGCCCTCGTACATTACTTCAACTACTTCTTCCGCTTGTTCTTGCTCTGGGTTGTTAGCCGTAATTTTTAATAAACCGTTTGATAAGTTTAAACGTACACCACGAAACTTTTCGTTCGATAAAATCGATACGCGTTGAAATGCATTACGTAACCATTCTCTGTTTGCTGTAATAACTTTATCGCCACCGCGTGGTAAAACACGGCGGTAATCAGGGAAACGGCCATCAACTAATTTACTCGTAAAAGTAAACTCAATATCAATAATACGGATGTGGTTAGCACCAAACTGAATAGTGACTAACTCTTGGTCGGCAACCATTAGGCGCATAATTTCTTGCACGCCTTTGCGCGGTATAATTAATTGGCGCTGTGTATTTAATGACTGACCTAGTTGCTTTTGTGCAATCGCTAAACGGTGCCCATCAGTGGCGACTGTTTTTATATCGCTGTTATCAACTTCAAACGACATGCCGTTTAAGTAATAACGCACATCTTGGTTTGCCATTGAAAAGTGCGTGCTTTCAAGTAATTTACGCAACTCTAAACGCGTTAGTTGAAACTCGACCTCACCATCCCACTGCTCTAAATTAGGAAAATCTTCAGCCGCTAATGTGGTCAATGAAAAACGACTTTTACCACTGGTTAAAAGTAACTGATGATCTTGTAAGCTTAATGTAAGATCAGAACCATCCGGTAAACTTTTACAAATATCGAGTAATTTTTTAGCCGGTAATGTGAGCTTGGTATCGGCAACATCATCACCTACAAACACGCTCGCCACTAATTCAATTTCAAGGTCGGTCCCTGTCATTGAAAGCTGGCCATTTTCTACCACGAGTAATACGTTAGATAAAATGGGTAACGTATGCTTACGCTCTATGGCACCCGATACTTGCACCAATGGTTTTAAAAATTGTTCTCTTGATATTGTTATTTGCATAATAAAGTCAGCCCTAAGATGACAATGTTCTTATTAAATTTTGGTAATCTTCTTTAATCTCGTGGCTTTCGTCACGTAATGATTTAACTTTGCGACACGCGTGCAGTACTGTTGTATGGTCACGCCCACCAAAGGCATCCCCAATCTCAGGTAAGCTGTGATTAGTGAGTTCTTTAGATAATGCCATGGCAACTTGGCGCGGCCTTGCTATAGAGCGGCTGCGGCGCTTAGACAGTAAATCAGACACACGTATTCTATAGTATTCTGCTACCGTACGTTGAATATTGTCTATGGTGACTAGTTTATCTTGCAGTGCGAGTAAATCACGCAGTGCTTCTTTTACAAAGTCGATAGAAATTGGGCGGCCGGTAAAGTTTGCATTAGCAATTACACGGTTTAAAGCCCCTTCAAGTTCACGTACGTTTGAGCGTAATTTTTTAGCGATAAAAAATGCCACTTCATGCGGTAAATTAATTTTACTTTGCTGGGCTTTTTTCATCAAAATGGCAACGCGTGTTTCAAGCTCTGGCGGCTCAATCGCGATAGTTAATCCCCAACCAAAACGAGATTTAAGGCGATCTTCAACCCCTTCTATCTCTTTAGGATAACGGTCAGAGGTTAAAATAATTTGCTGGTTACCTTCTAATAATGCATTAAAGGTATGAAAGAACTCTTCTTGTGAACGTTCTTTATTAGCAAAAAATTGAATGTCATCAATCATGAGTGCATCAACACTGCGGTAATAACGCTTAAACTCTTCAATCGCATTATTTTGCAGTGCTTTAACCATGTCTTGCACAAAGCGTTCTGAATGCATGTACACAATTTTAGCATCTGGCTTATTGGCCATAATACCGTTGCCTACCGCATGTAATAAATGCGTTTTACCTAAGCCCGTACCACCGTAAATAAAAACAGGGTTAAATGCAGAGCCAGGATTATCTGCTACCTGAGTGGCAGCCGCTTTTGCTAATTGATTAGATTTACCCTCAACAAAACTGTCAAAGGTATAGTTTTCTTTAATGTTTGATTTATAACCCGATTTAGGAGCGGGCTCAACAACTGGCTTTTGTTCTCGTGGTTGTTGTTTTGCCGTTGCTTGCGTACTTGGTGCTGATTGTGTTTCAACTACCGGCGCAGCTTGTGCATTTAATAGCGGCTTGCTGCCTACATCAAAGCGTAATTCAGGGGCTTCTACACCACAAATTTCAACCAGTAACTCATTTATTCTATTTAGGTACTTTTCTCTTACCCAATCAAGTACAAAACGATTAGGCGCATAAATCGTCAAGGTATCTTCGGTACTTTCTGCTTGAAGTGGTCTGACCCACATACTAAATTGCTGCGAAGGCAATTCATCTTGCAATACATATAAACAACTTTGCCAAACCGACAGATACACAGTAAAACTCCCAGAGATATAATTTTTATTCCCGCACATCAATAATGATTCAAAAATCACACCTGTATTGCGTTTAAATGGCTCAATAAGCAGCCCAAGACCGACTATTATGAATGCACTTTATCCACAAGTAAAAGATTGATTTTTATAAAATTGTTGATATCGATGTATAAATATAATAACAGACTGATTTAAATAGCTTTTTATTTTAAAGCCTGATTAGAGATCATAACAAAACTGGCAGCAGATCGCGACTATAATTTATGATCTAATTTACTTTTCCCATGCTTTTATTCACTTTTTATACAGGGGCTGTGGAAAACTTCTTATTTATGATGATCCTATCGGATCATGAAAATTGATCACAAATAAACATGCTTTACGCGCTCTATTATGATTGACTTTTCGTCACTTCATCTATAATATCTCGCGCTCGCAATGGCACCTGTGCCAGGATCGCGACCTGCATAGGATGTTTTAACTTTAACCGATCGGATGAGATTGTTATGAAAAGAACTTTTCAACCTAGCGTTTTAAAACGCAAACGTACACACGGTTTCCGTGCTCGTATGGCAACTGTAAATGGCCGTAAAGTATTAGCTCGTCGCCGTGCTAAAGGCCGCAAAGTTCTTTCTGCTTAATTTATAAGTGGAAGACTTTAGCTTTGGCAGGGAGTTACGTCTGTTAACTCCCTCGCATTACTCTCGCATATTTAATGAACCCGCTCGGGCTGCAACTCCTTTCTTTACTTTATTAGCAAAACCAAGTGACCAGTCAAAACCTAGGTTAGGCCTTACTGTTGCTAAAAAACGTGTAAAAAAGGCATGTCAACGAAACCGTATTAAACGTCTTGCTCGCGAAAGTTTTCGTTTAAACCAACATACTCTCGATAATATAGATATTGTGTTGATGGTAAAAAGTGGCATTGATGAACAGTCCAATGAAGAATTAACCAAACAACTAACAAAGTTGTGGCGTAAAATTAATGAACGCTGCAAACCCGGTGCCCCTAAACCGCCACCATTTAAAAAACGCCCAAACAAATCAGCTAAATCGACTAAACAAACTCAATAGCAATAGAATTACAGGGTTAATTAAGGTATCTTTAGCTCACCTTTTAATCATGCGTTTAAAATCTTAAAGTAAGTCTTTAAATACATGGTATCTATTCACTAAACATAACGTAGGGGCATGTACAACATGAGGTTACTTAAACCACTTGCTGCGTTACCAACACGTTGTTTAGTTTTATTGATCCGCGGTTATCAAAAGTGGATTAGCCCGCTATTGGGTCCGCATTGTCGTTTTAATCCAACCTGTTCTAGCTACGCTATTCAAGCAATTAATTTGCATGGTGCAGTAAAAGGCAGTTGGCTCGCAGTTAAACGCATATTAAAATGCCATCCTTTACATTCAGGTGGAGACGACCCCGTTCCTGAAAAATTAACCCGTATTAACCACCAACACGAGAAATAAGAGCTGTTATGGAATCGCAACGCACGTTTTTATTCATCGGCCTAATGCTAGTGTCGTTTTTATTATTTCAAGAATGGAATAATGACTACAACACGCCAAAAGCCGATCCTAGTGCCACTACACAAACACTAAAAGCAAACTCACCGGAATCAGATGATTATGTTCCAGCTTCATCAGACTCTGGTTTACCTGCTTCAACTACTTTAGCTAAACGCTCAGTCATTGATATTACAACTGACGTGTTCAAAGTTAAAATTGACACCAAAGGCGGTGACATTGTTGAAACAGACTTAATTAATTATAAAGAAACCAAAGGCAGTGATGTTCCTTACATGCTACTTGGTGAGTTTGATGGTAAACAATACTTTTCACAAAGTGGTTTAATAGGTTTAAATGGCCCAGATGCATCTGCAAATGGTCGTCCTACTTACCAATCAGAGCAAACCTCTTACACCTTAACAGGTGATGAGCTTCGCGTTCCACTGCAATTTACCGACAGCAACGGTGTAAGCTTTACTAAGACTTATGTATTCAAAAAGGGTCAGTATGATGTTGGCTTAGAATATAAAGTTAACAACACCACCAGCGCGCCTGTACAAGTACAGCTTTACACACAAATAAAGCGTACCGTACAAGAAAAAGGCAGCATGGTTGATCAAAACTATTTAGGGGCTGCATACGGTACAGATGAGGAACCATACGAAAAGTATAGTTTTTCAGATATGGCCGATAAAAACCTAAACATTAATACCCAAGGTGGTTACGTTGCCTTTATTCAGCATTACTTTGTAAGTGCTTGGGTACCAATGCAAGATCAAGCGAATACACTTTATAGTTTAATCACTAAAAGTAACGCAGCTATTATTGGTGTTAAAGACGAAGCGGTAAATGTTCAAGCTGGTAGTGAGCAAGTACTTACTGCAACTTATTACATGGGCCCTAAAGAGTCAGATAAACTTGAAGCGATTCACACTGACCTAGACTTAACCGTTGATTACGGTTGGTTATGGTTTATCTCTCAGCCGTTATTTGTACTATTAAAATGGTTACACAGCATTTTAGGTAACTGGGGTGTAGCAATTATTGCTATCACTATTATCGTTAAAACATTAATGTATCCACTGACTAAAGCACAGTACACCTCAATGGCTAAAATGCGTGCATTACAGCCTAAGATGAAAGCGCTAAAAGAAAAGTATGGCGATGATCGTCAAAAATTCGGCCAAGCGACCATGGAAATGTACCGTAAAGAAAAAGTAAACCCTATGGGTGGCTGTTTCCCTATTTTACTACAAATGCCAATCTTCTTAGCCTTGTTCTATGTATTCTTAGAGTCTACAGAACTTCGTCACGCTGAATTTGTACTTTGGCTAACTGACCTTTCTGCGAAAGACCCATACTACGTATTACCAATCTTATTTGGTGCGAGTATGTTTGTAACGCAAAAACTACAACCTATGACGGTTACCGATCCAATGCAGCAAAAAATGATGACCTTTATGCCGGTTATCTTCTCTGTGTTCTTCTTATGGTTCCCATCTGGTTTAGTACTTTACTGGTTAGTGTCTAACCTTATCTCTATTGTCCAGATGTTAATCATCTACCGTGGCATGGAAAAGAAAGGTATTAAAGTAAGGGGCGATTAATCCTCCCTACTTATATAAAGGCGACTTAGGTCGCCTTTTTTATTGCCAATTTTTTATAACAGCATTCGCGAGTGCCTATTTGATAGGTTACAATACCGCCATTACGTTATTTAAGTTGGCAAATAAACCGCATGATCAATCACGATACAATTGCAGCACAAGCCACTGCCCCAGGCCGAGGCGGTGTTGGTATTATTCGCGTTTCAGGAAACCTAGCCAAACAGGTTGCTGAAAAAATAATTGGCAAAGTCCCTAAAGTTCGTTATGCCGACTATGTGCCATTTAACACCCTTGCAGGTCAGCAACTTGACCAAGGTATTGCGATTTACTTTGCCGGCCCACACTCATTTACCGGTGAAGACGTACTCGAACTTCAAGGCCATGGCGGCCCTGTTGTGCTTGATATGCTACTTAAAGAAATAAGTAAAATAGACGGTGTACGTTTAGCAAAGCCTGGTGAATTCTCTGAGCGTGCGTTTATGAACGACAAGCTTGATTTAACTCAAGCAGAAGCAATCGCCGACTTAATTAATGCAACCAGTGAGCAAGCGGCTAAAAGCGCCCTACAGTCACTTCAAGGCCAATTCTCTAAGCACATAGAAACCTTAGTTGAAAAAGTCATTCACTTGCGGATGTACGTAGAAGCCGCTATTGATTTTCCTGATGAAGAAATCGATTTTTTATCCGATGGAAAAGTAGGCGGTGATTTAAATGCCATTATTGAGCAGCTTAATGCCGTAACCAATCAAGCCAAACAAGGCAGCATAATGCGCGAAGGTATGCGCGTCGTAATTGCTGGTCGCCCTAATGCAGGTAAATCAAGCTTACTTAATGCATTAGCAGGGCGAGAAGCGGCCATCGTAACTGAAATAGCAGGCACCACTCGTGACGTATTACGTGAGCATATACATATAGATGGCATGCCACTGCATATAATCGATACCGCAGGCTTACGAGAAAGCCCAGATAAAGTTGAGCAAATAGGTATTGAACGTGCCTGGGATGAAATAAACCAAGCCGATCGGGTATTATTTATGCTTGATGGTACCGATACAACTGATACCGATCCACATGCTATTTGGCCTGAATTTATGGCTAAATTACCCCAAGGTATGGGCGTAACCGTGATCAGGAATAAAGCCGATTTATCGGGTGATACGGTTGGTATGGATCAAGAGCAACAATATCCGGTCATCAGTTTAAGCGCTAAAAATGCTGACGGTATAGAACTAGTGCGTGAGCACTTAAAAGCCTGCATTGGTTTTGATGGTGCCACAGAGGGCGGGTTTATGGCACGCCGTCGTCACTTAGATGCACTGGAACACGCAGCCTATCACTTAGATACCGGTAAAACACAATTAGAGATGCACGTGGCCGGTGAAATCCTCGCTGAAGAACTGCGTTTAACACAGCAGTATCTTAACGAAATAACTGGTGAATTTACTTCTGATGATTTGCTTGGCAAAATTTTCAGCTCGTTCTGTATCGGTAAATAACAAGGTAAACTAAAGGAAACAAACATCCAACTTAAGTTAAAAAAACTAATTTATTCATACATTTAATAACTTTTTTATCTTTCAATAGTTTCCTTTAGTTTCATAATATGGGCCTCGAATGGCCCACCTACTTCTTTGTTGTGGGCCACTATTGGTCCACCAAAGAGGAAGTTATTATGAAATTAACTATCGAGAAAAAGTCACCTGATAGTACAGGCCGCCAACAACTACTGTTAACCAGAAATTATGGTTCTTACCTAAACGAAAACGGCAAACGAGTTAAACGCCGTAAAAGACAATCAATGGACTTGTTCATTTATGCTAATCCTAAGGACAAGTTCCAACGTGACCACAATAAAAAGACCTTAGATATTTCAGAAAAGATAAGAGCGCAAGCGATTGTCGATTTAGCTAACAACAAGCACCACTTTGAAGACTCAGAAAAACAGCAAGAAAGCTTTTATAGCTACATGCAGCAAATAATAAACGACAAAGAGCACACTGATAGCCCATCAAACGTATCATTGTGGGAGTCATCGTTAATGCATCTGAAGAGATATTGTGATGGTAACCCTTTATCCTTTGCTGACTTCGATGCTGATGTATTACTTGGGTTCAGAACATACCTAATAAAACATGCACGAACAAAATCAGATAAGCTACTCTCTTCAAATACTACATCATGCTATTTCAACAAAGTGAGAGCAGCTTTAAACAAAGCATTTCATGAAGGCATTATTCGTCGAAATCCTGTAAACGAAGTAAAAAGCATCAAGATAGAGCAAAACCCTCGTAATTACTTAGAAGAGGAAGAAGTAACTGCACTTTATAAAACAGAGTGCCGGTATGATGTACTGAAGCGAGCATTCTTATTCGGATGCCTCACAGGTATGCGCTGGAGTGATATTCAAAAGCTAACGTGGGAAAAACTCACAATGATAGATCCACGAGCAACTTTTAATCACATTAAAACAGGGCAACTTCAGTACTTATACCTTCCATCTGATGCCACTATGCTTTTAGACTCGCCAGGAGAAGCCCATGAACGTGTTTTTAAAGGCTTAAGATACTCAAGCTATACAAATGTTGCCCTAAGCCAATGGATGCTCAGAGCAGGTATTACAAAGCACATTACCTTTCACTGTGCGAGACACACATTTGCTGTACGTATGCTAACTAATGATGTTGATATTTATACCGTATCAAAGTTACTTGGTCATTCAGAATTAAAAACGACACAAATCTATACAGACATCATAGATCGTAAGCGAAAAGAGGCAATGACCACCTTACCTAGCCTATTTCAATAAAGGATATTAGGTTGGGAAATATGGGAAACTGGGAAAATATAATAAAAACAGATAAATATAAATTTATTTACCTTCCCTCTTTCCCGTTTTTATTTGATAAGCCAGTTGTATCCAGGAGGTGTGGAAAGCGTCGAGTGCTTGCCACTCAGAGCGCCGCATACCTCTTGGATAACCTTCACTACGCAGAGAAAAGCCAGTCAAGCTAGAAATCGCCCGAAGGGTTGCGGAGCAAGGGGGCCCAGCTTGCGGGGTTCCGATTTATGGCTTTACAGGGTTTGAAAGGAGTAGTTTAGCGTAGAGATTCTACTGTAAAAATAATATTGACAAAAATAAATTTTTGAATCACTATGTATACATGAAACCAATACATAGAGTTTCTACTGTATTTTTTATTGAAGATTTTGCAGTGATAGGTTGCCGCCTATCACTGCAATTCAAAATCAACCATGCCGAGAAGCATAAGAGGAGATTGAATTATGGAACAAGAGTATCAGAGTTTTAAAAGTGTGCAAGCCATAAAGGTAACACTAGTTAAAACTGAAAACGTATTGAAAAAAATTACATCTATATCAAATAAATCAAAGCAAAGTCGTATCTCTGGTAAAGAAAAGTACCCTTTTCCAACACCAGAGATAATAAAAACAAATGACCGTAGTTTTTTCTGCTCGTCTGCTCGTATTATTTCTTTGTATAACAAAGCTCATTGCGAAAAACGCCAAAAACTAACAGCGACTGTTCAAAACTGGTTTAAAGAAAATGCAGATAGCGTTGGTTGGGATTTAATCGAATTCTTAACTGAGTCACATACAAAAGCTATTGCTGGCTGCATGCTGACAAATAACTCTTCAGAATGGCGCTCATATGAAAATACACAATAATTATCAGCTACTAAGTAATATAGCTGATGTTCGAAGCGGGTTTACTTTCCGAGAGAAAACTGAAGAGGTAGATAAAGAGATTGGCAATGCTCACATAGCTCAAATAAAAGATGTTCGTGAAATATGGGAACATAGTAATAGCTCTTTACTTATACCTAGCCAATTGCCCCTAATCAAATGGGAAGGTAAAAATAAGGCGTTTGTTGAATCTGGTACTGTAATCATACCAGCCAGGGGCTCAAAAGGCGGGTACTTCAGGGCTACATACATAGGGAGTAGCTCTACTTCAGATCTACCCCTAGTTGTTAGTAGCCAATTTTTAGTGCTCACTCCTAAACCAAAAATTTTGCCGCAATTTCTATGTTGGTCGCTTAACCGAGCTGCTATTCAGCATTCGCTGTCTATAGGTGCTGGAAGTCAGGGTACAAATATTGCCATGCTGAATACTAAAACAGTATCTCAGTTAAAACTCGAAGTTCCATGTATCGAAACACAATGGAAAATTCTGCACTTGAATGACCTATGGGAGCAAGAACAAAAAGCTACCCAAGCACTATTAAAAAACCGTGAAACCATGCTGCAAGGCATGTTTCAGCAATTACTTAAAGAGACGAGTTAAAAATGAGCGCAAACGAAAAAATTAACCAAGATAGTATAAACAAAGCGCTTTGGAACGCCTGTGATACATTCCGTGGAACCATCAGCGCCGATACTTATAAAGACTTCATCTTGACTATGCTGTTTCTCAAGTACATCTCAGACGTATGGCAAGATCATTACGATGGCTATAAGGCCGAGTTCGGCGACGAGCCTGAACTCATCGAGGAGATGATGAAAAGCGAGCGCTTTGTACTGCCTAAAGCAGCCAGCTTCTATACACTCTTTGAGCACCGTCACGAACCTGGTAACGGCGAGCGCATTGACCAGGCTCTGCACGCCATTGAAGAAGCCAACGGCACCAAACTGAAAGACGCCGGTAAAAGCGTGTTCCAGGACATCAGCTTTAACACTGACAAACTGGGTGAAGAAAAGCAAAAGAACACCATTCTGCGTCATCTGCTGGCAGACTTCGCTAAGCCCGAACTGAACCTCAAACCCAGCCGTGTAGGCACGCTGGATGTGATCGGTAACGCCTACGAATATCTGATCAAAAACTTTGCCGCAAGCGGCGGGCAGAAAGCCGGTGAGTTTTATACCCCGCCCGAGGTCAGTGACCTGATTGCCGAGCTGTTAGACCCGCAACCAGGCGACAGCATCTGCGACCCCGCCTGTGGCTCCGGCTCGCTCTTGATGAAGTGTGGCCAAAAGGTCATGGCCAACCACGACAGCAAGCAATACGCCCTGTACGGGCAAGAGGCTATCGGCTCTACATGGTCGCTAGCCAAAATGAATATGTTTTTGCACGGCGAAGACAACCACAAAATTGAATGGGGCGACACCATCCGTAACCCCAAGTTGCTGGATAAAAATGGCGACTTAATGCTGTTTGATATCGTGACCGCCAACCCGCCATTCAGTCTGGATAAATGGGGCCACGACGAAGCCGAACACGATAAGTTCAGCCGCTTCCGCCGTGGCGTACCCCCGAAAACCAAAGGTGACTACGCATTTATCCTGCACATGATCGAAACCCTTAAACCCAAAAGCGGAAGAATGGGCGTGGTGGTTCCACACGGCGTGCTGTTCCGTGGTTCGTCCGAGGGAAAAATTCGTAAACAGCTGATCGACGAAAACCTGCTGGATGCCGTTATCGGCCTGCCGGAGAAACTTTTCTATGGTACGGGTATCCCCGCTGCGATCCTGATCTTTAACAAGGATAAGTCAGATACCAGTACTCTGTTTATCGATGCCAGCCGTGAGTTTAAAGCAAGCAAAAACCAGAACCTGCTGACTGATGAATACATCGCCAAGATCGTTGAGACCTATCGCAATAACACCAGCGTCGAAAAATACGCCTACGTTGCTAGTATGGATGAGATCAAAGAGAACGATTACAACCTGAATATCCCACGCTATGTAGATACCTTTGAAGAAGAGGAAGAAATTGACTTGATGGCTGTGCGAGCAGAGCGGGAGCAACTGAAGTTTCAATTAGCAAAAATAGAAGACGAGATGACTAGCTATTTGGTTGAGTTGAACTATTTAAATGATGACAAATAAGGAGTACATGACATGGAACAAAAGCAAATTAAATCTCTAACAACCACCTTTGAAGGTCATGCTCAGCAAACTGAAAATAGTGTCGAGTACTGGCTTGCACGCGATTTACAACATCTTTTGGGTTATGGCAAATGGGATAATTTTGTCAGTGTTATATCAAAAGCTAAAACTGCATGTGAAATTAGCGGTCATACCATTGACGACCATTTTGCCGACGTCGGGAAAATGGTCGAGTTAGGCTCGGGTAGCCAACGAGAAATAGATGATGTAATGCTCACTCGCTATGCCTGTTATTTAATTGCACAAAATGGTGATCCTCGTAAACAAGAAATAGCGTTTGCCCAAACCTACTTTGCCATGCAAACCAGAAAAGCGGAGCTAATAGAACAACGTTTATTGGAAGCAGAGCGAGTACTCGCACGGCAAAAACTATCAGCTACGGAAAAAGAGCTATCTAGTGTAATTTTTGAGCAAACAGGTGGTAATCAAAACTTTGCTTTGATCCGTAGTAAAGGTGATGCGGCCCTATTTGGCAAGAATACACAGGCTATGAAAGCTCAATGGCAAGTACCTGATAATCGCCCTCTGGCAGACTTTGCTCCAACTATTATTCTCAAAGCGAAAGACTTTGCGACTGAAATTACTATACATAATGCCCGTGAACAGCAAATGACCCGCGAGCATCAAATATCCAGTGAGCATGTAACTAATAACCAAGCTGTACGAGACACTTTGTTGAATCGAGGTATAAGACCGGAAAACCTTCCTCCAGCAGAAGATATTAAGAAGGTAGAGCGCAGATTGGCGTCCGCAGAAAAAAAATCTCTTAAGAACCCCGATATCCTTAGTGACGAGGAAAGAGACCATGAATAATTTTATGGAGCACGAACAGATTATTGGCCAAAAGGTCGAACCGAAAACCGAGATGGCCAAGTATCTGGAGGAGTTGGGATATGGTGCCTAATGGTTGGAATCGAATCGCTCTTGAAAAGATTGCCGAAGTTCGCTCTGGTGTGGCGAAAGGAAAAAAAGGTCTCAAGGCGCCCATTGAGGTCCCATACTTACGTGTAGCTAATGTTCAAGATGGGCATGTCGATTTAACTGAAGTAAAAACAATTGAGATCGAGCAAGATAAACTTGAGCGCTATTCATTGAAGTACGGTGATGTACTTATGAACGAGGGTGGTGATTACGATAAGCTAGGCCGTGGGGATGTCTGGCTGGGTCAGATTGAACCATGTTTACATCAAAACCACGTATTTGCTGTTCGACCTAACCAAGACATTATAGATTCCTTTTTTCTTGCGGCTTTGGCGGCCAGCAATTATGGAAAAACCTATTTTCTAAGCTGTGCGAAGAGAAGCACTAACTTGGCAAGTATTAACTCAACCCAAATTAAAGAGTTTCCTGTTCTTGTTCCCCCACTTCCCGAACAAAAGAAAATCGCCCAAATCTTATCCACCTGGGAGAAGGCCATCACCACCACCGAACAACTGCTCGCCAAAAGCCAGCAGCAGAAAAAAGCCCTGATGCAACAACTGCTCACCGGCAAAAAGCGATTACTAGATAAGAATGGAGTTAGGTTTAGTGGGGAGTGGAAAAGGGTCGAGTTAGGAGACTTGCTGGATTATCAACAACCGACTCCCTATTTGGTTGAGAGCACAGACTACAGTGATGACTTTTCAACACCTGTTCTTACGGCTGGAAAGACATTCATCCTCGGATATACAGATGAAGAATCGGGAATATTTTCGGAAAAACTGCCAGCCATAATTTTCGATGATTTTACTACTGACAGTAAGTTCGTGGATTTCCCTTTTAAGGCTAAATCCAGCGCAATGAAAATCCTGACAGCCAAGGAAGGTGTTTCAATAAAGTACGTATACGAAGCAATGCAGTTGCTGGATTTTTCTGTCGGAGGACATCAGCGACACTGGATTTCGATCTATTCTCGTCTGGTCACACCATTTCCGGGTAGCGAAGAACAACAAAAAATCGCTGCAGTACTTTCTACTGCCGATAAGGAAATCTCTGCCCTTCAACAAAAGCTGGAAGCGATAAAGCAAGAGAAAAAAGCCCTGATGCAGCAGTTATTGACGGGAAAGCGAAGAGTTTTGGTGAGCTAAGGGGGATGCACGTGGAGCTAACAAAGGACGTTGCATATCAAGCGATTGCTGAGTTTTTTACAGACAAGCCGTTTGTATTATTTGGCACAGGAACTTCATGTGCACTTGATCTGAGTTTTGGGATGCCAGCTCTTGAGCGCCACCTTCGAGCCGAGCTTGCTCATGGAATGACCGAAGCACAAGCACAACAATGGCAGCAAGTGGTCTCTGCTCTTGATATCGGTAGTCATGATTTTGAATCTGCAATGGATTTCATCAAAGAAGAAGCTCTGACCAATCGAATAGTCGAGCTTACTGCCAGCTTTGTTGCGCACCAGGATAATGCTTACGCTCATTCAATCATGTCAGGCACGTGCGATTGGCCTGCTGGCTCGCTATTGAAAAAACTGGTTGAAGCTTTACCGCAGGCAGATAAACAACTTCACGTCGCCACGCCAAATTACGATTTGCTGGCTGAATACGCCTTCGTCCGGCATAAGATCCCCTACATTACCGGGTTTCACGGTGGCTTCCTTCGTCGCTACGACTGGGCTGAGGCAAAAAAGTCAGTTCAATCCATTCAGAAAGGCCTTGGTAAGACAAGGCCGCCATTACGAATTGTTGAGTGCAAGCATATCCGACTACACAAGCCACACGGTTCGTTAAATACATTTGAATGGGAAGCTCAGCTTATTGAATGTAACAGCTGGATACTCAACAAGCCTGACGGCGTTGTACGGGCCATGATCACTCCTGGTACGGGCAAATATCAACGATTACACAAGGACAGAGCGCAGTTAGCTGAGTACGACACAGCTGTCGGAAACCATACTAGCTTCCTATTTTTGGGGTTTGGCTTTAACAATTCCCAGCTTGTTAACAACGCATTTAGACAAAAGCTTGAACAAGACCAATGCCGTGCTTTGGTGATCACTCGGGATTCGAACCCAAGAATTGAAGAGTGGCTAGATAAATGTCCGAACATGTGGCTCATCTGCAAACAGTTTGACTCAGACAAAAGCAGGGTCTACAACTCAAAGTATGAAAACTGGCTACATATTGATGACAAGGAATTATGGCGTTTTGACGCTTTTACCAACGAATTTTTAGGAGGGTAACATGGCACTTTTTACTTTCAATGATGACAGCTACACACTTGGCAACATCCGTGAAGTTGACACCCGAAAAGTAACCATTCTGGTTAACAGTGATAAAGATCTACGTAAAGCCAGAGTTGGCCAGCTTGTAACCGTGCAACTCAGTGGTGCAACTGAATGTTGGCTGATTGGCATGATTGATAAAGTCATCAAAGCGGTGGTCGCTCAGCCACTTACACCGGAAATAGCTGAAGATGATGCTGACGAGATAGATGCTTTTGAAGATAGCGTAGTCAATACAGTTAAGATCACCTTGATGGGTGCAGCCCGCTGGGATGCAGTCGATCAAAAATATAAGTTTTCACGATCACTTGATCACGTCCCTGAAATCGACTCAACCTGTTACGTACTTAAAGACGCTCATCTAGAAGAATTCATGCGTGTTATTTCTGAGTGTGGCGACGGAGAGCACTCACTGGAGCTGGGCTCTTATAAGCTTAATGAAAACGCACGCGCTTATGTCGATGGCAATAAACTTTTCCAGCGCCATGCCGCTTTGCTTGGCAGTACCGGCTCAGGTAAATCATGGACGGTTGCCTCTATTTTGGAAAGAAGCTCGCAGCTACCTTCTTCAAACCTTGTTGTATTCGACCTACATGGTGAGTACAAGGAACTTTCTTATGCTAAGCAGCTGAGAGTACCTGGGCCGGATGAGGTTAACGTAGATGATGACTCACTGCTCTTTCTGCCGTACTGGTTGCTTAATTCGGAAGAGATTCAATCATTATTCGTTGATCGCAGCGAGTTCAGTGCACATAACCAAGTGGTGGTTGTGCAAGATGCCATAACAGAGCAAAAGAAAGCATTCTTAAAAGCGAATGGTCGAACCGATCTATTGCAGTCTTTTACTCTAGACAGCCCGATCCCATACTCCTTAAATGAAGTTATTGGGAAACTCAAATATCTAAACGAAGAGAAGGTTCAAGGATCACGAGGCCCCAAAAACGGCCCATTCAATGGCGAATTTTCTAGATTGTTAGTTCGCATGGCCAGCCGCTTGAATGACCGTCGCTATGGATTCTTATTCAATAGCCCGGACAAATACAACCAATACGATTCATTGAGTATGATTGCTGAAAAACTGATGGGTTTTGGCAATCAAAAGCAAAGCATAAAAGTAATCGACTTCTCAGAGGTTCCTGCTGACATACTGCCAGTAATAATTGGCCTGGTTGCTCGTATTATCTATCAGGTTCAATTTTGGACTGCTCCGAATAGCCGCAGACCAGTTGCTTTTGTCTGCGATGAGGCTCACCTATATCTGCCAAGAAAAGAAGGCAACCCAGTTGAACGCAGAGCGGTCGAAGCATTTGAGAAGATAGCTAAGGAAGGTCGAAAATACGGCGTTGCACTCATGATTGTGAGCCAACGGCCTTCAGATGTAAGTGCCACCATTCTAAGCCAGTGTAACAACATCATTTCATTGCGTTTAACAAACGCGGATGACCAAGCAACTGTTCGAAAATTACTACCAGAAAGCCTAGAAAGCCTCTTAGAAGCATTACCCATCATGGATGTTGGCGAAGCCATGGTTGTCGGTGACTCGGTACTGCTGCCGAGTAGAATAAAAATTGATCCTCCTGCTGAAAAGCCACTGAGCGCAACAATAGATTTCTGGTCTCGTTGGCAAGAAGACGTTACCAATGCCGATTTTGCATTGGCTGTAGAAAACATGCGCCGACAAAACAGAACAAAACCATAACCCGAAGCTGCACCTCGGGTACCAGGGGTTGAAGAGAGATAACGAATGACACAATACACACCCAAATTTCAGGAAGAATACAGTGCCAAGTTACCGGCGCTGACGTTGTTGACCAACCTCGGGTGGTCATTCCTCTCTCCTGAACTCGCGTTAGCCGCTCGTGGCGGTAAAGCCGATGAAGTGGTTTTACGGCAAGTGCTACACAGTGAGCTTCAAAAGCGTACTTTTACCTTTGCCGGTAAGAGCTACCCGCTGTCTGAAAAGGCTATCGACAACCTGATTGCCGAGGTATGCAGCCCCGCACTTAACGAAGGCTTGTTAACTGCCAATGAGCGTCTGTACAACCACTTGATGTATGGCATATCGGTCACTGAGTTTGTGGATGGTAAAAAGGCCAGCCCGACGGTTGCGCTAATTGACTGGCAAAACCCGGCCAATAACAGCTTTGTATTTACCGAAGAGTTTACTGTTACCCGCTCTGGCGGAGTCGAGAGCCGCAGACCGGATATTGTCTGTTTTATAAACGGCATTCCTCTTGTTGTGATTGAGGCGAAGCGCCCGGATGGTAATGCGAAAAAAGGCCCCACCATTGACGAAGGCATTTCGCAAAGCCTACGTAACCAGCGCCATGATGAAATCCCCTTATTGTTCGCCTATAGCCAGATGTTGCTTTCCATAAACGGCAACGAAGGCCGTTATGGTACCTGTGGCACGCCCGCAAAGTTTTGGGCCGCCTGGCGTGAAGAAGACATCTCCGATGCCGAGATGTACGCCATCAAAAACAAAACGCTCAAAAATGAGCAGTTAGCGGGCTTATTCAGCCACCGTCCGGCAAAAGACCTGGATTGGTACCAGAGCCTGACCGCTGCGGGAGAACTGGCTGTTACGGGCCAGGATCAATTGCTGATCAGCTTGTTAAGCCCTGCCCGGTTGCTTGAGATGACCTGTTACTTCACCTTGTTCGATAAAAAGGCTGGCAAAATTGTCGCCCGTTATCAACAGGTGTTTGGTATTAAACGACTGATTGAACGCATCAATACCCGAAGTAGCACAGGTGGCCGTGAAGGCGGTGTAATCTGGCATACCACAGGTTCGGGTAAGTCATTCACTATGGTGTTTTTAAGCAAGGCGCTGATCCTGCACGAGAGCCTGAAGCAATGCCGTATTGTGGTGGTGACTGATCGGGTAGATTTAGAAACCCAGCTGAGCAAAACCTTTGCCTCTGGCGGCAAGCTGGCCGGGAAGAAAGACAAAGAAGCAGCGATGGCCACCTCAGGCAAACGCCTAGCCGAACAGATTGGCAAAGGCACTGAGCGGATTATCTTCTCGCTTATTCAGAAGTTTAATACCGCAACCAAAATGCCAGAGTGTGTAAACCACAGCTCTGACATCATTGTGCTGATTGACGAAGGCCACCGCAGCCAAGGTGGTGAAAACCATATTCGTATGAAGCAGGCGCTGCCTAATGCTGCCTTTGTCGCCTTCACCGGCACACCACTGTTAAAAGACGACAAGACCACCAATAAGTTTGGCCCCATTGTGCACGCTTATACCATGCAGCGCGCCGTAGAAGACCAGACGGTGACGCCGCTGCTATACGAAGAGCGTATTCCCGATCTGGATGTAAATGAACGCGCTATCGACAGTTGGTTTGAGCGTATTACCGAAGGACTTTCAGACGAGCAAAAGGCCGACCTGAAGCGCAAGTTTGCCAAAAAAGGCCAAGTATACGGTGCGGATGACCGCATTCGTTTGATTGCCCTGGATATTGCCAACCACTTTGTAAAGAACATCGACGAAGGTTTGAAAGGCCAGTTAGCCTGCGACAGCAAAGCATCTGCCATCAAGTACAAAAAGTATCTGGACGAAGCAGGCTTGTTTGAATCGGCCGTTGTGATGAGCCCACCCGATAGCCGTGAAGGTAACACTGCTGTGGATGAGGCCACCACACCGGAAATAACCCAATGGTGGAAAGACAATGTTGGCAGCCAGGATGAACAGGCTTACACCAAGCATCTTATCGAGCGCTTCGACAAAGATGATTCACTGAAGATACTCATCGTGGTTGATAAGCTGCTCACGGGCTTTGATGAGCCGAAAAACGCAGTCTTGTATATCGACAAACCGCTGAAAGAGCACAACCTGATCCAGGCGATTGCACGGGTAAACCGTCTGCATCCGAAGAAGAAGTTTGGCTTACTTATCGACTATCGCGGCATTCTGGCTGAGCTGGATACCACCATTCAGAAATATCAGGATCTGGCTTCCCGTACTCAGGGCGGTTACGACATCAATGATATTGCTGGCCTCTACAACCAGATGAGTACCGAATACAAGCGCCTGCCACAGCTTTATAAGCAGCTATGGGCCATATTCGATGGCGTGAAGAATAAGAACGACATCGAGCAATTGCGTCAGGTGCTGGTACCGAAGATTGAAGAGCAAAAGCCTTTAGCGCCGGGAGAGAGCGGCGAGCTGGTTGACGTGCATCTAAAGGTGCGTGAAGACTTCTACGAAGCCCTGACGGCCTTCGCTAGTTGCTTGAAGGTAGCACTGCAATCCGCCACCTTCTTTGAAGACAAGAGCTTTAGCGACCAGGATCGCCGCCACTACAAAGAAACGGTTAAGCAATTCTCAAGCCTGCGCCAACTGGTGCAGCAAGATGCGGGCGAGAGGATTGATTACGACGAATACGCCGAACAGGTTAAAAAGCTGCTTGATAAGCACGTGGTAGGTGTAGAGGTTAAAGAACCCTGTGGCGTGTATGAAGTGGGTAAAATGGGGCAAAAAGAACAGCCGGAAGACTGGAGCGAGGATAAAACCCGCAACGAAACCGACATCATCAAAACCCGCGTAACCCGCATGATTGAGCAAGAGCTGCGGGATGACCCTTATACTCAGGAAGCGTTCTCCAAGCTGCTGCGCCAAGCCATTGAGGAAGCTGAAAAACTATTCGACCACCCACTGAAACAGTACATGCTGTTCCGTGAATTCGAAGAGCAAGTTCAAGACAGACGCCTGAACGACATACCCGATGTCTTTGCCGGTAATCGCCATGCCCAGGCATACTTTGGTGTTTTCAAGAAAGTGCTGCCTGAAGCTTTGGCTGTCCTCGACCAGCAAGTTCAGGATAAGTGGGTAAAAGTCGCCTTTGAAATTGACCAGGCGGTAGAAACCTCTGTCGCGGAAAACTCCATCAATCCACAGAACATCGAAGCCGACATTCGTAAAAAGCTACTGCCGCACATGTTCCAGGAATGCAAAGCCATTGGTGGCGGAATGGATCAGGCCAAGAAGATTGTTGAGATGATTGTTCAGATCACTCGGGTCGGGTTGAACGGTGCTTGAATGGGTATAACCAGATGAATGTGCCGATTAAACCCCAAAGTCAGACCATGAGCTTCCGCTATGGTGACGAGGACATTACGTTTGAGCGAGTTAAGCGTCCGCAAGCCACAGGCAAGGTATTAATTAAGGTTCATCCCGATTGTCGGGTAATCGCATCGGCTCCTGAGGGTGCTGAAAGCGAAGCCGTGTTATCTGCTGTTAAAAAGCGTGGGCGCTGGATATACGAGCAGCTTCGGGATTTCCGCAAACAGCTTGAATTCACCACCCCTCGGCAATACATCAGTGGTGAGAGTCATTACTACCTTGGGAAACAGTACCTGCTGAAAGTGATTGAAGCGCCTGAGCAGATTCAAGGCGTGAAACTACTACGTGGCAAACTGAAAGTTTCAGTACGAGCGAAGTCCACCGACAAGGTGAAAGAGCTACTGACTGACTGGTACAAAGCACGGGCTAAGGAAACCTTCGCCAAACGCTTCGATGCCATGTTGGAGCAGGCCCTTTGGGTGGATGAATGTCCTCAACTGCGTATTGTGACGATGCAAACCCAATGGGGCAGCTGCTCACCCAATGGCCGAATCACCCTGAACCCTCACCTGGTTAAAGCGCCTCGTGAGTGTATTGATTACGTGATTTTGCACGAGCTTTGCCACATAGCTGAGCATAACCACAGCGAGCGGTTTTACCGGCTGATGAGCCAGGTAATGCCGAAGTGGGAAAAGACGAAAGAACGGCTGGATGGGATGGCGGTCTTCATATTTAGCTAATTTTTACGAAAGGTAAAATAGCAGCTGCACACCTTTGTCGCCTTGACAGTATCTAAGGCCGCGTATCTATCTAGATACGACTATCCTTTGAGATGGTAGACTAAAAACCCAAAAAGCATCTACTAGGATTGTTCACCTCTTGGGCAACGCCCGGTTGTACCATTAGCCATACGGCAACCTAGGTAGAGGTCGTCTGTAGAGTAGACGAGGCTGGTGTGCAACCACTGATTTGAACTATAACTGACCTTCCTACATTGTGCGTCAGAAAAACCCCCCCTAAGTTTTCCCCGGTTTTTTTAAGGCGGATTGGCGACGAGTCGTCCCTACTAGAAAAAGGTAGGGACGACTCGCAGAGTCGCCCGTCGAGGCCACTGCTCATGATGCCTCGACACCCAATCCGCCCTGAAAAATTGCAGGGCCAGAAGAGGGATGGAGATTTGAGCGTGTCAAAAAGGTGTTGCAATCTCTGATCACTGTGATAATTTTATTTATGAACTAGCTCGAAATGAGCATCAAGAAAAAGGGCGTACTCACTGCCCGTAACACGTTCCTGAGGAGCTGCATTCGCAGCATTATGGGTCATACGACCACCCCCTATAAACAACACAAATATAAACCACAGTAGTCCGCGCTTGTATTTCGACAGAAATCACACGGCTCAGCTTTGTTGCTTTAGACCAGTTAGCCTTTATGTCTTTCGACAATATGCTCGGTTACGCACCGTTCATATGGCTTTAAAACTTACCTATTTTGGCATTTCGCCCCCTGGTCTTCGGTTTGGTGTTTTTCTCAATACTTTCAAAATTACTTTTTAAATTTATGAGGAACATGAAATGAGCCAATTAGGATATCGACTTCACCAAATGGTAAACGACACACACCGCGAAAGTAGCTTTAGCACTAGAGCTACCCGTAGCAAAGTATTAAACCTTGCAGCAGCACAACTACTTAGCCATGGTTATAGATTAAGAGATCCATCAGGTCTTAAAACCAAACATATCAATCACCTTGTAACGCGTTGGCAAGATGAAGGTTTAGCACCAAAAACGATTAAAAACAGAATGGCCGCCTTACGTTGGATTGCCGAAAAAATAGGTAAACCTAATATCTGTTCACGTAGCAATGATGATTACGGCATTCCAAGAGTTCGTAACAACCCCATTGGCAAGTCAAAAACGTTAGACATGGATAAGCATGCCAAGATCAAGAGTGACTTGATCAAGCTTTCCCTGCGTTTACAACAAGAGTTTGGGCTTAGAAAAGAAGAGTGTATGAAATTTAGCTTATCCTATTCTTTGATAGATGCTAACACTCTACAAATAAAAGGCTCATGGGCTAAAGGTGGTAAATACCGCAAAATTCCGATCTTAAAAGAATCTCAACGACAGCTCATACGTGATATTGCTGTCGTTACCAAAGGCGCACTAATTGAACCTGAGCGAATGTATGTGGATCAAATGCGCGAGTATGACAGAGAAACTGTTCGTGTAGGATTAAATAAAAATCACGGATTACGTCACCATTACGCAAGGGAGCGTTATTTAGAGCTTACAGGTTGGAAATGCCCTGCTGACGGCGGCCCGCATAGAAAAGAGCTGTCGCCCGCCAATTATGATCACGATACCAAAGTCCGAGAGCAAATTAGCCAAGAGTTAGGTCATGAACGTTTGAAGATAACCTATGCTTACTTGGGAAGTTAAAATTAGGCATGCCTAATTTTGAATGGGCGAATACACTAACATCGCCCTAGTTTATTGATCTACTAACCCTCAGTTTTTACATCCGTTTTTATCGCAATTGATTTTAGAGTGAGAGTCTACCCAATGGGTAGCTTCCTTTTTAGTATCAAAACCACATCCTGTTGTTCCACCTTTACTTCCTTTGTGAACAATTCCAGTTGGCACATGTTTAACAGCCATAATTCTACTCCATCAGATTGATTTAAAAATTAACGCTTATAAGTTAAGCATTAATAGGATGGCAATTATTGAGCAAAAAGCTAGTTATTTATTCTTATTTTTTGAAAAAAGTAAAAGTATAGATTTTGAATAATTTACTATAACCACATGAAAGTTATTGTTTTTAGTGTTTCAAATTTTAACGTGTGAGACATCTTCCATATTGATTTAAAAGGATTTATTGGCTTAACTAAAAGCAAGCTCAATTATCAACCAAATTAGGCATGCCTAATTTTAGGAGTCTCCTATGTGGAAAAAAGCGTTAAAAGTAACAGGGTTGGTGGCATTAGGCGTTGTTGATGTTTTGCTATCAGTTTCTGAAGAAAATGATCAGCTAGATGAATTGGATGATGGTATGGGTAACATTATAGCTGATGGTGAAGAGATGACTCGCGCAGAAGCTGAAGACGCTAAAGCGCGTGGCGAGCTCTACGATACCTATCTGTAAATTAGGCATGCCTAATTTTAAAGGGGGAAATGATGACAAATAAAGAGCTTTGGCCATTTAAGCCTGTATATGATGAGCTGAAGATCCGCTTAGCTGGTATCGAGGATGAGTGTGAGCCATTAGGTTTAGAGCTTAATCTTCGCAATGAAACGGAAGAAGAGATGTTCGTTGCTTTAACCACACAAAAAGCGTTTGCATTTGATGTTATGAATGAACATGACGATATTTGGGATATTCGACTGGAGTCCTTTTCCGCATTTAAAAATCGTAGCGCTCAGGTTTTCTTTCCTTTCACAGGTCTAAATCCAACTAAACGGTTGAAGATTAGTAACTGGATTTTAGAGCTTTGCAATTGGGAAGGTAATATCTACTTGGGTAATACGAAACATTAAGGTGTACTTATGACTGATTATGAATGGTTTCAAATATGGGTGTTAATGGTGCTGGCTATCCGCGCTACTCGCCACTACGACAAATTAAAGCATGATCTATTTGAAGCAATTAAAGAAGGGAGATTTAGCTAATGATACCGCTTTTTGTAGGTTGTGCTCTAATCTTAGGTTTAGTTGCCTTCTTTGCCTTTTTATACAAACTAAACTTAGTGAAAGACGACTAATCTATAAAGAGCTAATCTTTCTCTATCTCTTCATGAAAACGACGCCATAGAGGCTTCAGTTGTTTTTTTATAGTATTACTATTCATTTTGTTAGCAGCCCTAAGACCATAAGTAATAAAGTTACGCCCTCCAAGATGAGTGTATCTACTGTAAAGCTTTTTCTTGTATAGATCTTTTTCATCTGCCCCTTTCATAGCCCTGATATTATTGTACTTCCTCATCGTTTGTTTGGCTAAGCTGACTCCTCTTCTCATTTTTTCTGAATAGCGGGCCAAAGAAGAAGAGCGTAAATAAATATTTTCACCATCAAAGATAAAACCTAAGTATTGCAAAGGACTATCAGCTTCAAGGGTATTACCAACTTTATTAAATTGTCTAATTTCTGTCTTTTGTGGGTTAATGTGTACTTTTAACTTTTTGATATGTTTTTCAGCAAATCCTGCAACATTCTTTTTCAGTCTTTTAGGCATAATGAAAAGCATATCATCACAGTACCTAAAGTAATAACCTCCATGAATATCTGCATACTTTTTCATTTCCAAATCAAAGTCCAGCATATAAATGTTAGATAGAAGCGCACTTATAGGAGAACCTTGGGGTATACCATAATCATTTAAGTTAGACTTTATTAGCCCCCCATCTCGTACCTTATTTCTAAAGTCTTTGGCACAACATATTTGTTTATGCTTAATTTTAGGGTTACTTTTGGAAATTGAAAATAACTCATAAAGGTCCATTTTATCTACAGTCGAAAACTTAGTTATGGACTTAAAAACATTGAAGTGATCCGAGGGAAGCTTTTCTTTGTTGATAAGTTTACACCATGACTTTTTCAATAAGTCATGATTTAAAGTATCAAAAAACTTAGAGAAATCTAACGCTACCGCACAGCATTCACCCATTTCTTTAATTTTAATGAATGCTTCATAAGCAAAATCTATGTTGCTTTTACCCAAACTCCTAAATGCCAACACAGATTTTTCAAGCCCGTACTCTAATAGCTTGTCTTCATAAAGAGCATTTAATTTTTCAGAGTAAAAAGCATATATATGACTATCTAAATGGGAGGAGTAAGCAATTGGTCTTTCTTTATTTTTAACTAAAATCTTACCAGTTGACTTATCTTTATTTATTTTTTTTGAACTAACCGCATAATTTATAAAAGGATAAAATGAATGTCTTTTTATGTAGTTTGGGTTAGTTGTTATGTGAATAGCTTTTTTCTTGCCGACAGGCACATCAAAGTGAAGGTATCCTCTACTTCTATACCAACTAGGGGTATCATCATCCATAATAAACTCTCTAGCAAAACCGAGGCAGACTTAGAACTGCGGCAATTCCAATCGCCTTACCTCGGCTTAACCAAGTTACTCAAGTAACCATCTTGAAATACGTAGCCGCGTAATGTTAGACATGAATTATAATATAACTATTAACCAGGAGGCATCTATTTGTATTAAGACAACCTTAGTCCATGTGTTCTTATCGTTCGTATCGTTGGCCTTGTTTGGCGTTCCGATAGTACTTGACAACATGTTATAAGCCTTTGAGCCTAATTGGTAAACCCTCATCTCAAAGCAATACCAATATAGTATAGCTGTGACTTATTATCAATAACAAACCGTAGTTCAGAAACTCTTTGAGTTTGATATCTGGAATCTTATTTCCAATTAGGCATGCCTAATTTCAAGCCACTTGAGCTTTTTACTCGCCACCCGTACCCAAAAAAAACCCACTTTCACTAACCCCCCCTTTTCAGGGAATTAAGAGTTGCCTTCGTGGTTGAATTGGTTTTGAGAAAACAACCGAAACCAATAGAAACTAGAAGGTAACTACTAACATGTATGAATTACGAGATTCAGGGTTATTTTACACACCTACAACTGACTCAGAACCAAGGTTCTTGTGTGGCCCAATTCAAGTGCTTGGCATTTCAAGAGGAGGTAACAGTACTCGAGACTACGGCTTGCTTGTTGAGTGGAAAAACTTAGACGGTATTTGCATACGCAAGCTGATACCACGGCGCCACATAATTAATGATCAAGGTAAGGTGTTAAAAGAATTACTTGTAGATACAGGGCTTGCACTATCAAGCCGTAAAGGTATTTGGGACCCAATAATTTCCTACCTTATTCAAGCAAGGCCAGAAAAGCGATATAAAAGCGCGACTCAAACAGGATGGCTTAATAATAGCTTTGTTACACCCAGCTGGTGTATTAGTAATGGGGATGAGCAAGTTATCTACTCAGGCACAAAAGAAGCTGATTTTTTAAGTTCCGCTGGTACCTTATCTAGTTGGCAAAAAGAGGTTGGTAGTCTTTGTATAAACAACCCATTACTTGCATTTACTGTCTGTACAGGGTTATGTGCCCCTCTACTCCACTGGTTAAACTGGCCCAGCTGTGGTGTTCACTTATTTGGCAAGTCCAAAGCGTCTAAAACAACGACCTTAATAATGGCTGCAAGCTTGTACTCAGGTACTGACTTCTATTATGCATGGAGAAGCACGGCTAATGGATTAGAAGCAATAGCAGTGGAACATAATAACTTACTACTTTGCTTGGATGAACTGCATCAGGTAGACCCTGAGGTCGTCGATCAGTCCATTTATACAATAGCTAATGGTATGTCGAAATCGCGCAGTAATAAAGATGGCTCTCAAAGTC
>NZ_JBQKUL010000024.1:0-58115 GCF_054968565.1 Pseudoalteromonas sp. G5_S1_54_S4
GATTATATTTCAGCAAGGGCTGTTGATTGTGCCTTTGCTTGAGAAGGAGACAATACCGCAGGTTTATGAACTCTAGCACGCGTAGGTCGTGAAGGTTTAGATGCCGCTGGCTTACCTAATTTAAACATAATTGCATCGCGTACTTCGCTTGGGCGGTAGCCTGCCTTCACTTTCATACGAATATGTGGAATACCTGCGGCTTCCAATGCGCCATTAACAAACCAGTCGCGCTGTGCTTTGTGGCCATCTTTATTGGCGTTATTAACTAAGTCAACCGCAGCTACTATGGTCATTTTTTCTTTATCTACTAAAACAAAGTCGAGCTGCTTATTTTTTGCTTTAGCCATTGCCGCACGTTTAGATTTAACAGACAGGCCTTGTTTACAGTCAATCACATCGATTAGTTTAACGCGACTAACAATTTTATATTGATCGCCAACAGCGCGCTCTAATAAATTCAGAAACGCCCCTTCTACTTGGGTAAATACACTTTGCTTACGAGTAAAAGGATAAGGGTTTCCGCCGTCATCATTAAATTTTGACGCAACGACAGATGCCCCAACAACTAGCACTAATATTAATAATAAAGCGAATTCCATACGGTAACTCCATAACAACAAATTGACACTGCTTTTCTAAAGCAATTTATGTGCCCAAATAGTTGTTATGGTTGTTTTATTAACGAATGGGGATGAGCACTATTATGCTTTATAGCCGCCTTCAATACCTTTTACGGCAATCGCAACTGCATCATGAGCATGTAAAGACTCATAATGGTTAATTTGCAGGAAGTAATCGCTAAACTCTTTTGACTCTAACGTCGTTTTAATTTTTCGTGCTGCGTCTTCACAAAACATTAAATTTTGACCGTTTAAGCGAGCAAACTCTTGTTCGTCTTCACGTTTTACCGCAGCTTGTACTGGTGTTTTTAGCTCATCTTCTAGTAAGTTTATTAAGTTAACCACATCAAACTGTTTAATGTTATTTGCTAATTTAACTTTAACATTAGCAATTGAACGCTGTGAATGCGGGGTTGCTACAATGCCTTGAGTTGTTCCAAGCCACTCTAAAACTTCTGATTGAGTGAGTGTTTCTTGAGAAAACTTTTCGCTGAATGCGTTTTGAATTAATTGGCGAGCCAGTGCTGCAGAGCAGGGGCAAGTTGATGAATAAGTCACATCAACGCTGAGCTCAAAACTAATAACGCCTTGATTTATAGTGCTGGTAAGTACAATGGGATAGCTTTTCCAACCTGCTTTACCACTAAGTAATGACTTACGGCGTAGCGGCAATTCAAATTTAAATTCAATGTGTGCTTTATCACTTAAGCCTTCATGACTGGTGATAAAGGTATCTAAGGCTTGTGCTAAGGTTTGTGGATTGACCTGTTGCTCAGTTGAGAGGTGATCCAACGCTAAAAATAGTCGCGACATATGAATGCCTTTAGCATCTTCTTTGTGTAAATTAACAAAGGCGCGTGCTTTTGCATTAACGGTAACTGGAGCTAAATCAAGAGATTCAAAAATAAAAGGCAGCTCTATATCGCCCATACCTACCCAGTCTAATTTACCTGTTTGTAATGCGGCAGCCGTGTTAGCAATATCTGGCATAGTTTTTTGCATGATACGTTACTCGTTATTTGCAATATTTAAAACGCCGCATTTTACACTAAATAAAGATTTGCTGAAATGCAGCAAATAACACCAAACATGAAATTTTATTGTTTTTGTCGCACAACATGAAAATAGCTGATAGAAAATGCTAAAATTAGCCTTTAACCTTGAAAGGTCAACAGACCCTAAGCATTTAGCTAAGAGAAAAACTGATATATGACTGATTCTTCTTTGAACCCGTGGGTTCGAGTTCTTTCCAGTTCAATAACTCGTTTTGGTGAGTTTAAAACTGCTGCTATTTGCTATGCATTATTACTAACAATATCGCTGGTTTTATCAAGTATGTTTTATTACGTCGCCATAGGCGAAGTAAACTTGGTTGATATACTGGCCGTAGTATTTTTTACCTCGGTTGTTTCTCCTTTAGTTATCAGCATATTATTAAACTCTATTCGGCAACTTGATGCCTCTTATGCTTATTTAGATAGTGCCACAAAACAAGAGAAGCTTTTAAATCAAACCCTCAAAGACAATATTAACCGCTTAAATATTGAAATTGACGAACGTAAAATGGCTTTTCATGCCAAACATCGAGCAATAGAAGAGCTCAGGCGTGAAATTGCAGAGCGTAAAAAAACACAACAAGAACTCGCACAGCAAGGCATGTTACTGCGCTCAATTGTAGACTCCTCGCCGGATTTATTTTATTACCGCGATAACAACGGGGTGTTTGCCGGTTGTAATAAAATGTTTGAAGAGGTAATGGGCAAAACCAGTGGCGAACTTATTGGTAAAGCCGCAGAAGAAATATTCCCAAGCCACTTTTTATCAGAAGTACTCAGAACCGATGAGCAAGTTGAGCGCACTCACCAAGGTTTAACTATAGATGTGGAGTACTCAGTAAACGGTGAAATTAGGTGGTTTGAACTCAGAAAACTCCCCTTTATTAATGAACAAGGGGATTACATTGGTTTACTTGCGTTTGGCCGTGATATTACCAGTCGTAAAGAAGCTGCGCAGGCACTAGAAACAGCTTATAAAGATAAAGGGAAATTTATTGCCACATTAAGCCATGAGTTACGCACACCGCTTAATGGTATTGTGGGCTTAACGCGCATGCTACTGGATACCGAATTAAACAAACAGCAACGCAGTTGGTGTAATACCGTGTTTTCAAGCGCCGAAACGCTAGGTAACATATTTAACGATATTATAGATTTAGATAAAATTGACCGTGAGCAGTTAGATATTGCCGCCAACGAAATTAATGTTTCGGACTTTATCAACGATGTAGTTAACTTTGCAGGCCTTATTGCTGAGCAAAAAGAGCTTTCGTTTGAAGTGAAGCGTTCTGGCATGCTTGACATATATGCTTTGCTTGACCCGACTCGTTTACGCCAAGTGGTGTGGAACTTAATTAATAACGCCGTTAAGTTTACTCAACAAGGGAGCGTAATCTTAGATTGTGCCAGAGAAAACCGTGAAGATGGCCCTTGGCTTATTATTAAAATACTCGATACCGGTGAAGGTATTCCACAAGAGCAACTAACACGCATTTTTGACATGTACTATAAAGCGCCAGATCTTAAAGGCACCAATGCCATAGGTTCAGGTATTGGCTTAGCTGTCACCAAAGCGTTAGTAAGCGCAATGAAAGGCACAATAACGGTTAATAGTACCCCAGGAGAGGGCAGCTGCTTTACGGTACAAATTCCGCTGAATTTATGTAGTGCACCTACCGAACATAGTTATGTTGGGCGTAGCTTATATATTTTATTAGTGGAGGATGTGCCACTTAATGCTGAAATTGCTACTAACCTACTAGAGCAACGTGGACACGAAGTGCTGTGGGCTGAAACGGGTGAAGATGCTTTATCGTTTGTCGAAACTGAAGATGACTTAGATTTAGTATTACTTGATATGCAGTTGCCTGATATTAATGGTGACGAAGTGGCAAGACAAATTCGCGCTCAAAGTCATTTTGATCAGCTACCAATAGTGGCATTAACGGCCAATGTTCGCAGTGCTGAAGAAGAGCTTGAGGGTATATCTATTCAAGGCGCACTAGCTAAACCAATAAACACAAGCAAGTTAGATAATATGCTCGCTGAACTCTTTGGCATTAAGCAAGCGCAAACCGAGGCTCCTCAACGAGTGGTCAATCAAGCGTTATTAAATCAAATTAATACTGACTTGTTGGATGTTGAAACCATTGAAGACTTTGTAAATTCGATGGGCGTTGAAGTATTTAAACGCAGTAGCCAGTTGTTCGCAAAGCTAAATCCGCAGTACCAACAAGAGCTATTAGCTTCGTTAAACGCTGCTGATAGAGAAGAGTACAAATCGGTTGCGCACAAATTAAAAGGTGCCGCTGGTTCGGTGGGTCTTAATGATGTTCAGTTGCATGCAAAGCAAATGGAGCATGGGGCGCTGGAGCAAAGTGATGAAGTGTTAGCTGTGTGGCTTGAGGAGTTAACAGATAAAATAAATGAAGGACAACAGGCCCTTCATTTATTTTTACAGCAATTAGAGTAATAACTAATTAGCTGTCGATTTTACCAATGAAACGGTAACCTTCACCATGGATGGTGCTGATTAACTCAGATGTTGAGTTGTCGCTTTCAAAGTGTTTGCGGATACGACGAATTGTTACGTCAACCGTACGGTCGTTAGCGCGGAGCTCTCGGCCAGTCATGTGTTTAATTAGTTGCTCACGGCTAAATATACGACCCGGAGAGTCAAGCATTAAACGCAGTGCTCTGTATTCGCCTTTAGGTAGACGTTTCGCGTCTCCGTTTGGAGAAGTAAGGCAACGACTGTTTTCGTCAAGTTCCCAACCGTTAAAGGTGATCACGCCATTTGTTTCAATAGCAGACTCTTCACCACCTAATGCAGTACGCGTAATTAAGTTACGAGCACGAATAGTTAATTCACGCGGGTTGAAAGGCTTAGTAATATAGTCATCAGCACCAATTTCAAGACCTAAAATACGGTCTACATCGTTGTCACGGCCTGTTAAGAAAATAAGACCAACTTTGCGTTTTTGGCGTAATTCGCGAGCTAAAATAAGCCCGTTTTTACCTGGCAGGTTGATGTCCATAACTACAAGATTGACGTCATCGTTATTTGTAAGCTTATCATGCATATCATCGCCATCAATGGCTTCAATAACTTTGTAACCTTCGGCTTCAAATAAACTAACGAGGTTTAGTCTAGTTACGTCTTCATCCTCTACGATCAGAATGACTGGCGTTTGCATTTTTAATTAACCTTTTTGGAGTGTGTTTTATTTTAAAATCGGTGTGATCATCAAAACCGACTACTAGAATTATAGGATTATATCTAAATGTTAACAAGTAAAAACAAATTAGATAAAAACAGCTGCGCGCCCAAACCTACTTTGACGTATTATTAAAAACCGCGGCTTAATTGATACTTAACGTTGGATGTATAATTTGAATTATAAAGTCGAAGCCATTTCCCTTTAATAATTGATACATCCATCAACCACCTAAAGATACTTAAAATAATCAGACTAATTCAAAACGAAATTATATCACTTTACAATTTTTCATCAATGTATGTGATATGTTAAACACAATTAAGTTCATTAATTGTGTGAAAATACAGCATTAATGATACAACTGTTCAATGAGTGCTGTCATAGTATGGTCATAAAGTCGTAATTCAAGAGTAGACAACGGATTTATTTCACTTTTTAAAATAGCGTAATAATAAATCGTGCTCCTGATTGATACTCAGTATCTAACACAATTTCTCCAGCCAAAGCCTGGGTCACTAAGTTGTAAACTAAATGCATGCCTAATCCACTGGCTCCTTGACCGCGTTTTGAAGTAACAAAGGGGTCAAAAATTTTCGCTCTTATGTTGCTCTCTACACCTAGGCCGTTATCGGTGTAGGTAATTTGTGTTTTTGTGTTTGTTGCCACAATATCAATTTGCACTACATTGTCACCGCCAGCTACAAATCCGTGTAGTAAGGAGTTTAAAATTAGTTGATGGAAAACTTGCTGCAGTGGCCCTTTTTTACTTTCAACGGTTAAATCTGCTGGACAATTTATAAGAACTTTAGGATTTTTTATTCTTAATTCTTGCCCCATAGACAATAATGTATCGTTTATGAGCTGCTGTAAGTGAACGGTGCTAGTGATTTCATCATCTTTGATCACGGCCACTTTTTTAAAGTTAGAAATAAGCTCTGCGACACGGTTTAGACTACTGTAGATGAGGTCTAAGTTTTCAATGCCATCGTTAGTAAATTGTTCAAATTGACTCGCAGTTAGTGATTTATTATGAAATTTAACCTGCAGTTCCGCGAGTTTATCCCGCAATAGAGTAGAGCCTGTAATACCAAGTCCAATCGGTGTATTTACCTCATGGGCAACCCCTGCCACCATTTGCCCCAATGAAGCCATTTTTTTGTTTTCGACAATTTGAGTTTGGTATTGGTGCATCTTTTCCAGAGTGGATAACAGCTCTTTATTAGCCTCTCTGAGTGCGATAGTGCGTTGACTTACCTTCTCTTCAAGGTTTGAGTTTAGCTGCTTAATTTCTTGTTTATCTTCTTCATGGCGTTCTATTTGCCTTTGTGTACGTGCAAGCATTACATTTAAGCTATTAGAAAGCCGAGTTATTTCAGTTAGGTTCGTTAAAGGCGCACGTGCATAGTAATTATGTTTTTTAGCTATGTTTTGCAGTAACAAGCTTAAGTTTTCTATTGGGCTGGCTATCCTTTTTTGTAGCCTTATAATAATCAAAGAGATGAAGATAAGTATTAAAGCGATAATGGCAATATCAATTATAATTTTTTTAGTGATAAGCTCATTTAAGTTATCCAAGCTGCCCCTAATATACACATAACCAAGTAACTGATCATTATTGAGTATTGGAGTAATGTATTCAATAAACTCATCACCTACTTGGGGTTCTATAAAGTCGTTAATACTGTCTGTTTTGATTGGTACAGGTGGCGATTTTCGGGCATTAAAACTGGTAAAAAATACTGGTTTTCTTGTTTGCTCATCTAGCGCATAAATATGTAAGTTTGTAACCGATGAGACTTGTTGAAGAAGCTTTAACCGCCTTTCTTCTGCAGGTCTATTTTTATTTAGTAATGACGGCATTGCATCAAAGGCAATGATCTCAGACACCAGCACAAGTTTACTAATCAGCTGCTTTTTTTGCTCTTGTGTACTTAAGTAAGTAGAAATAGAAAGAGATAATAGCAAACAGATGGCTGTTATAAGCATGATGGTTTTAAACAATATGCTACGAATGCTATTTTGCTCTACAGTTTTAGGCATTGCGAGAGGGTCATCCGTGTCAATTGTGAATGTAATAAATACTAGTTTAGCAAAAACAGGAAAAAGTGAAGCAAAAAGATTAGCTTAATTACACTATTTATTCTTAATTAACCTACGTCATAAAGTAAATATGCGGCTAATATACCGCATATTTATGTTTTGATAGGGGATTAATAATAAGTTTCAGCTACTGTATACAGCAAACTTATTATTCTTAAACACCGTTTGATAACTATCAAATTGGGCTTCTAAAATAGGTGGATATTTTAAAAAGCTATTAGCAACAATAGTGAGCTTACCTGTTTTAGTTAGGTGCTGTTTGGCATTATTTAAAAACGATTCGGCCACTGTGTAGTCGGTCGCAATACCGGTATGAAATGGTGGGTTACTAATAATTAAATCAAACTTACCTGCAATGCTGTTTAAACCATCGCTCAGTACGGCTTCACCATTAACGTTATTAAGTTTAAGCGTTTGTGTTGTTGCATAGGCAGCCAGTGCGCTTACATCACTACATGTAAATGTAAGAGCCGGATTTTTTAGCCCTAAAAACGTAGCAATAAGCCCCGCGCCACAACCAAAATCAAGAACGTTACCGTGTTTTATATTTGGTGCATTTTCTAATAGCATTTTAGTGCCTGCATCAAGGCCGCCATGGTTAAACACGCCAGGAATACTTACAGCAGTAAACTCAATATCACTTACGTTGACCACAAACTCTTTGTGGTAAGTACTAATATCAAATGTTGAATTCAGGGTTATTTCTGAAAATGAATATAAAACGCAGTGTTTTGCAGAGTCAATTTTATTACTAAACGCCGTTTTATTGGCGAGTTGCTTTTCAATTGATTTTACACCGCTTTTGTTTTCGCCAACGACTAGCAGCTCAGCTTCTTTACTTATCACTGCGCGTATGTTGTCTAATGCCATTAATAGCTCGGGCTTAGACTTGGGGTAATAAAGAATTACTAAATCATATTCACCGGCGCTAATCGTGTGATTAACTTCTACATTTATACCCGATATGTTTTTAGCAAATTCACCATTTGCATGGTTATAGCTAAAAGCCGTTATTTTACTTTGTGGGTTGAGCGTTTTTAGCTCATTTAAAAAGCCATCTTGAACAAAGTTGACCACCAATATTGATTTACCTTTTAGCTCCTCGCTGTTGCGAAGTAATAATAGGCTCGGATTGGTTAATACGCTCATAAATGGCTTTACCTTACTTGATTATTTAATTAACGGTTATTTAGTACGTTCGAACATTAAATCCCATACGCCATGGCCTAAACGATGGCCACGTTGTTCAAACTTAGTCAGCGGACGTAAATCAGGACGAGGTACATAGTCGTTAGTCTCTGATTGGTTTTTGTAACCAGGTGCTGCTTGCATTACTTCAAGCATATGCTCTGCATAGTTTTCCCAATCGGTTGCCATATGAAAAACGCCGCCAATTTTTAATTTAGAACGTAGTTTTTCTGCAAACTCAGTTTGTACAATACGGCGCTTATGGTGACGCTTTTTGTGCCATGGATCAGGGAAGAACAATTGTAAGGTCGATAAGCTTTCATCACTTATACAATCTGCAAGGACTTCAACGGCGTCGTGTTCAAATACACGAAGATTAGTAACGCCTGCTTCGTCGGCATCCATTAAACACGCGCCAACGCCTGGGCGATGTACTTCTATACCGATAAAGTTAAGATGTGGTGCGTTTTTTGCCATTTCAACCAATGACTTGCCCATACCAAAGCCAATTTCTAACACTACATCATTGTCATTGCCAAATACTGCGTTTAAATCAAGTAGGCCGTTTTTATGCTCAAGCCCCATTGTTGGCCAGCATTTTTCGATTGCAGCGGCTTGGCCTTTGGTTAATCGGCCTTCGCGTTTTACAAAACTACGAATAGTGCGGATATACTTACCTTCTTGCTTAGCTTGCTCAAGGTTGTTGTTACTTGATTCACTCATATTATTGGCCTGACAAAACAATGTGTTTAAAAATGGTTGCGTATTATCCCTGACCCGCGCGGGGTTGACAAGCTCTAGGGCGTTATAGCTTGATCTTTTCAACAACTACAATAGACTGAGCCGCCATTAAGCATTAGTAAAAAAGTAAATATGTTGGATTTAAAAAAGCAGCAGTCTGATTGGTTTTCTAACCAAGTAGTTGATTGGTATCATCTCCATGGGCGCAAAACATTGCCATGGCAATTAGCTAAAACACCTTATAAAGTATGGGTGTCTGAGGTGATGCTGCAGCAAACCCAAGTTGTGACTGTTATTCCTTATTTCGAAAAGTTTATGCAAAGCTTTCCCGATATTATTGCTTTAGCAAATGCTGATGAAGATCAGGTTCTGCATCACTGGACTGGTCTAGGTTACTATGCACGCGCGCGCAACTTACATAAAACGGCCAAAATAGTGCGAGACAAATATCAAGGCCAGTTTCCCAGCACGCTTGAAGAGGTAATGGATTTACCCGGAATAGGACGCTCCACTGCCGGTGCTGTTTTATCTTTATCTTTGGGGCAACATCATCCTATTCTTGATGGCAATGTAAAAAGGGTGCTTGCACGATTTTTCATGGTTGAAGGTTGGTATGGCGTCAAAAAGGTAGAAAATCAGCTGTGGCATTTAAGTGAACAACTCACCCCTAAAAATAATGTGACTGAGTTTAATCAAGCTATGATGGATTTAGGGGCAAGCCTTTGTTCACGAAGTCGTTTTGATTGTGAAGCATGCCCGTTAAAAACACAATGTGGTGCTTTTAATGCGGGTAAGGTTAAAGAGTTCCCACATTCTAAACCTAAAAAAGCAGTGCCTAAAAAAAGTTGTCATCAGTTAATTATTAAACATAACGACAAAGTACTCATGGAAAAACGCCCAAGTAGCGGTATTTGGGGCGGATTATTTGGGTTTTTTGAATTTAATGAGCACAGTGAGCTCGACACTTTTTTAGCACAGCAAGGGCTAAAAAGTGAGCTTGAGATATTAGCGCCTTTTAGCCATGTGTTCTCACATTTTGAGCTAACCATAAACCCACATGTGCTCAATGTTCAGCAAATCCCTGATGTGGTGAACGACAAGCAATTAATATGGTATCCACTTGATCAATCAATAGAGGTGGGTTTAGCTGCACCGACTAAAAAGTTGGTTAAACAAATGAGCCCAATAGGTTAAACTAGCAGCATTTAGCGTTAGAGAGAATAAATCATGGCACGTACTGTATTTTGTCAAAAGTTACAAAAAGAAGCTGAAGGCCTTGGATTTCAACTTTATCCTGGGGAAATTGGCGAAAAGATTTTTAATAATATATCTAAAGAAGCATGGGGACAGTGGCAGCATAAACAAACGATGCTGATCAACGAAAAGCATTTAAATATGATGGACCCAGAACATCGTACCTTTTTAGAAGAGCAAATGGTTGGCTTTTTATTTGAAGGAAAAGAGGTTGAGATTGAAGGCTATAAGCCAGTAGAAAAATAATCGTTAAAAAAGGGCTAAAAAGCCCTTTTTTGTTGTGCATACCTATGAACAGTTTAGTTAAATCAAGTCATCTTGTTGATCGTGGTTTCTAATTTGTTCTTTTAAAAATTGTGCTGCTCTTGAATATTCAATTTCGAGCTCATCTCTCATCTCAATTAACTCATCGGCATTGATTTCATCAGCCTTACACTTATCCTCAAATGACTGCGCTAAATCAGCCACAATATTAGCCCCCACTGTTTTTGATATAGATTTCAATTGATGGCAGGCAGCTATAATTTCACTTTTACTCTTTTGTAGTACCGCAAAGTTGATTGATTTAATTTGTTCTTGGCTTTGCTCTAAATACATTTTAAAGAAGCGAATTTTTTTAGCATCATCGCCATTTATATATTTGTTGGCAGACTCCATGTTAATAGGCATGGCTGGCTTTTCAGCTGAGCTAATTTGTTTTGGCTGTTTATTATCTATATCGCTCCATTGATTTAATATGTCCTCAAGCGTATTTAACTCAATCGGTTTAGTTATAAAGTCATTAATTCCCACAGCTAAACAGCGCTCTCTTTCGCCTTTTAAGGCATTGGCTGTTACAGCAATAATATAAGGTTGAGCGTCGATTGCTTCTAACAGTGCCGCTTCTTCTCTAATCTTTTCAACCATATCGTAGCCAGACATTTTCGGCATATGTAAATCTGTTAGGATGAGCGAATAGCTGTTTTTACGCCACATCTCTATGCCTTCCTCACCATTATTCGCTACTTCCACACTATACCCTAATATATGTAACTGCTCGGTAAGTACTTCTTGGTTTAATAAGTTATCTTCTACCAGTAAAACAAGCCTATTTGCAGCGAGTGCTTCTTCTGAATTTAAGTAATGATTCATGCTTTTAGCTTTTTTTATTTGCTTAGGTTTATGTAAGCCCGCCGCAACCAAAATTGAAAGCATAAAGTTAGATTTACACAGTGGTGAAGCATTAATATAAAAAATATTTTCATGATTAATAACGGCTTCATCTAGCTTACTTAATACCACCATTTGCTGATTATTATCTTCTAGTGAGTAAAGTAAACTTCTTAGCAAAGTGCTAATACTGCTCATGTCGTCAATACCATCGACAACCCAAATAATATCTTTTGTGTCTTGATGATCTTCTATATCTTTTTGCTCATGGGCATAGGTTATTTTGGCACCCATGAATGACAAGTAACGATAAATTACCTTGCCGCGTTCAGCATTGTCACTAACAACAACAACATGCTTATTATTGAGTGTATTTTTATGAGCAAATTCAGTTTTACCTGCCGTTGAAAAAGGCAGTTCAACGGTAAACTCACTACCAATCCCCTCATGGCTTGTAACATGTATAGTACCAAGCATTAGCTCGGTTAAGCTTTTACAAATTGAAAGCCCAAGTCCTGTACCGCCAAATTCTCGAGTAATTGAGCTTTCAGCTTGAGTAAACGGGCTGAATATTTTCCTTAATTGAGACTGACTCATTCCTTTACCGTTATCAACTACACAAAAACGGAGTGTAAAATGATCGGCAGTGTTGTGTGCAACTTCAACCGATATTTTCACCCTACCTTGAGTAGAGCCGTTAGTGCTGGTAAATTTAATGGCATTGCTACATAAGTTATAAAGTACTTGGCGAACCCTGACTGAGTCGCCGATAAGGTTATTAGGAATATCGGGTGCAATTGATAAATCGAGTTCTAGGTGACGGTTTTTTGCAACAGACGATAACACCTTTGCGACTTCTTCTAGCGTATCTGCAACAGAGAAGGGAGTCGGGTCTATATTGAGCTTTCCTGCTTCAATTTTAGAAAAATCCAAAATATCATCTAAGATACTGAGTAACGAAAATGCAGATTCACGAATAATTGTACTTAAACGTTGCTGTGCACCATCAAGTTCTGTTTGACGAAGTAAATCAATGGTACCGATTACGCCATTCATTGGTGTTCTTATTTCATGACTCATAGTGGCTAAAAAGGTGGTTTTAGTTTCACTGGCTTTTAGCGCTTTTTGCGTTTGTTTCTCTAACTCAAAGGTTCTGCTTTGTACTTCTGTTTCAAGGCTTGTTTGTAATTTTTTTAACTCTTTTTTTGCCGCTTGATCGTCAGCTTGAACCTTACTCACCTTTTTGAGTAATAAATTAACTTGTTGAGCTACCGTTTCTAAACCACCCTCTAGTTGCTCATTTAGGGTGCTTTGATAGTTATCATTTTGCGTAATTTCTTTTAGTTCTTGAGTAAGTGAATCTGTATTTTTATGTAATCGATTGTTAATGTGTTTATTCAACATGAATGCTAATACAAACAGCACCACCAGTGCAGCAAAGGCTACAACATAGGCATTTAGTGGTGAGTGTTGATTTGATGGTGTAACTGAGGACTGTGTTTGCTTAATAATAAGCTCTCCAATTATCTGCCCCTCTGATGAGATTAAATGATGAAGAGTATTTTGTTCTTTAATATGTTTATTAACAGCTAAAGGCGCAATTGCTTTACTGTTATTGCTATAAACTAACTCGGCTTGATTATTGGCATTAAAACGGTGGAGCGTATATTTATAATCATCATTGAGTAAGGTGGTCATATCGAGTAATTGCGTGACCTTGTCTTGCTCGTATATTGTTAATGCTTCTGCTAAAGGCTGATCAAGACGCTCAGCAAGTTTTGTTAACGATAAAGTAGAGGTTGGAGCAGATGCATTGTTATCAGCATTACTTTGTGAATAAAGCACAAAGGCGACTACAAATAATGCGGTTATTATAAGGTTACTAACTAAGAATAAAGGTAGTAGGCCTTTTATTGCTGAAGAGGGCTTGCTCTGCATGAGTTTTCCTGTGGTCTTATTATTAAAACGGTAAGCCTGTACCGAAAGTTATTATTCAATCGTAACACCTAAAAAAAATAATTCACTACGTTTTTTAAACTCTTTTGTTGGATAAATACACTGTATTAACGAAAATAGCCTCGAGTTGTTTGAAAACCGTTCAAACGATTATAAAGAATAAAAAAAAAGTTGACTTGTAGGGGCAAAACTCGTTTAATACGCCGCACGCCCAGATAGCCAGTCAGTAGAGCTAGCTGGGAATTGCATTAAAAATCCGTTAAGATTTTTAATTAGCACTGTTTAAGTGCCTCGATAGCTCAGTTGGTAGAGCAGAGGATTGAAAATCCTCGTGTCCCTGGTTCGATTCCGGGTCGAGGCACCATTATTAAAGTAATAGTGTTTCAAATCATAAGATTAAACGTTATTACACGTGCCTTAGCACACAGTTTAGTGTGCCGACTTAGCTCAGCTGGTAGAGCAACTGACTTGTAATCAGTAGGTCAACCGTTCGACTCGGTTAGTCGGCACCATTTATAAAAGTGAAATTGCTAAAAGCAGTTCACTAGCACTGTTTAAGTGCCTCGATAGCTCAGTTGGTAGAGCAGAGGATTGAAAATCCTCGTGTCCCTGGTTCGATTCCGGGTCGAGGCACCATTTATTAAAAGTTATCAATCTTTAAAATTGATAAAGTGCCTTAGCACACAGTTTAGTGTGCCGACTTAGCTCAGCTGGTAGAGCAACTGACTTGTAATCAGTAGGTCAACCGTTCGACTCGGTTAGTCGGCACCATTTATTTAAATAGTTAATTTAACTATTTGCACTGTTTAAGTGCCTCGATAGCTCAGTTGGTAGAGCAGAGGATTGAAAATCCTCGTGTCCCTGGTTCGATTCCGGGTCGAGGCACCATTTATTTTAAAACCTTGCTTATGCAAGGTTTTTTTTTAAGTTATCAATCTTAAAGATTGAACGCGCCTTAGCACATAGTTTAGTGTGCCGACTTAGCTCAGCTGGTAGAGCAACTGACTTGTAATCAGTAGGTCAACCGTTCGACTCGGTTAGTCGGCACCATTTACAATGTAACTAGAAAAAGAAACTGTAATCAGTAGTCTGTTCAAGTTATCCGTCGACTCGGTTAGTCGGTACCATTTATACAAAGCCTCGCATATGCGGGGCTTTTTTGTTTCTAAGTTTTTTCTATCCTGCTCTATTTTTCCAGCACGTCATAAATAGTAAGTCCCTCTGTCCTTTTCGTACCGCTTTGAGAACTTTATTCAGCTTTTTTGGCTAAAAATTAGGTTGTTTATTAATTTGTAATCAATATGTTAATACTTGGCGTATCTACGGCACTTATAATTTCATCGCAAAGTATGTAATGTTATGTAAAGTCAATTGAGCAACGTTTGCTAAAGTGCTTGAATAACATTCATAAATAGCATTAATCAGGTTTAAACATGATGTGGCAATATAAGCCACCTTTATTGGCAATAAGTATTATGCTGCTAAGTGGTTGTGCGAGTAACTTAAACCCGCAACTACGTGAGCAAGCACCGAATACACTCCCAGATCAGTGGCAACAAACAGCTGTTGAATCAGTAGTTGCTGTCAACGACACATGGTTTAATAAACTTGCTTCACCAACAGTAAAGCAGCTAGTTACTCAAGCGCTAAAAAACAATCAGCAACTATTGCAAAACCGTTTTGATGTAGAAATACAAAAACAGCAATTAATTGTCACCGGTGCCGCTTTATGGCCCAGTTTAGATATTTTAACGCGAGTAGGGCGAAGCAAAGATAATCGTCCGGTTAGTTATAATAACTCAAGCTCTGTATCGTTAGAGTTAGGTTATGAAATTGATTTATGGGGTAAACTCTCTGATGCAAAGCGTAGAGACAACCTCAACTACCTTGCTCAGCAAGCTCGCTATGAGCAAACTAAACAACAGCTTATTGCAGATGTTATAACAAATTGGTTTAACTTAATCAGTGCAGAGCAATTACTTGATTTGTTTAAGCGCAGAGAAGCTAACGCCCAGCAAAACCTTGAGATTATTGAGTCGGGTTATCGCCAAGGTTTAAATGAAGCGTTAGATGTTTATTTAGCTCGCAATGAGTTAAACAATGAACGCTCCCGTATAGCAACCCAAAAAGCAAATTTGACTCAAGCTGCACGTAGCCTTGAGCGTTTATTGGGGGAGTATCCAAAAGGATTGATAGCAGCGAATAACGACCTACCTGTAATTAATGACGACATTCCTCTTGGTTTACCGTCGGAGCTTATTACTCGCAAACCTGCGTTGCGTGCTAGTTGGTATCAGTTATTAGCCAGCGACGCTTCGCTTGCGTATGCGCATAAACAGCGTTTTCCGAGTTTAAATTTAGCGGCAGGTTTAAGCGATAGCACTAACAGGGTAAGCGACTTATTTTCTGCTTCAAGTTTTGCGTGGTCACTTATTGGTAGCATTTCAGCGCCTATTTTTGACGCTGGGCGACTCGCTGCGAACGAGGAAATAGCCAGTTTACAAACGCAAAAGCAAGAGCAAGCCTATCTGCAATCATTATATGATGCATTTGGTGATGTTGAAAATGCTATTACCCAACAACAATCTTTAAAGGCACGCTACCAAAGCACCTTGCAGGCACAAGAAAATGCCTTAGCAGCAGAGCAATTATCGTTTGAACAATATCAAAGTGGTTTAGTGAGCTACACCACCGTATTAGATGCACAAGCACGCTCGTTTGATGCACAAAGTTCACTGATTGAAATTAAAAACCAACTACTTACAAATCGCATTAAATTACATGTTGCTCTTGGGGGCGACTTTGCAAAATCAAGATCCGCACAGGATGAGCAAGCACTATGAAACTCAACAAACAAAAAATCATTGTTCCCGCTGCTATCATTATAGCGACCATTTTTTTGGTGATGTTTATTAAAGGAAACCCGCCTAAAGCATCACGTTTTTCAGCACCGCCAAAAGCAAAAATTAATGTAGCGGTAAAACCATTGCAGTTAATTGACTACCCCGTTGAAATTGATAGCTTTGGTACGGTTAAACCACGAACTCAAAGTATGTTGGTGGCTCAGGTTTCTGGGCTGATTATTGATATAAATGAGCAGTTCCGCGAAGGTGGTTTTTTTGAAAAAGGCGACATGTTACTACAACTGGATGATCGTGATTTAAAAGCGGAAGTTAAATCAGCACAAGCTAATTTGCTCAATGCCGAGCAAAACTTACTAGAAGAGCAAGCGCGAGGCCGACAAGCGCTTACTGATTGGCAACGTTTAGGCAATGAGTCTGAACCGAGTATTTTAGTACTTAGAAAGCCACAGCTAGCAGCAGCGCAAGCACAGGTTTTGTCAGCACAAGCACAATTGGAAAAAGCGCAACTAAATCTAGAACGTACTAAAATTAAAGCCCCTTATGCTGGGCGAGTATTAAACCGCAGCGTTGACTTAGGTCAGGTGGTATCTAACAATATGCAGTTGGCGACAATTTATGCAACCGACAGTGTTGAAATACGCTTACCGATAAAGAATAAAGATCTGCCTTTTATTAATTTACCTGAGCAATATCGAGATGGTGCTAAAAATCAGCGTGGCTCAGCGGTTAATTTCACTTCAGATTTAATTGGCGAGCAACAATGGCAAGGCCAACTTATTCGTACTGAGGGCGCAATAGATGAAAGTGCTCAGCAATTGTATGTGGTGGCTAAAATTAATGACCCTTATAAATCAACCAGTGATAATCAATACCCAGTGAAAATAGGGCAATACGTTAAAGCTAAAATTAATGGCAAAGTCGCCTCTCAGGTACTCGTTATTCCCAATAGTGCGATATATCAAGGCAGTTATGTTTATGTGGTTGAAAATGGCACACTACAGCGTAAAAATATTGCTTTAGCGTGGCAAAATGCGCTGCAAGGCATTGTGAGTAAAGGTCTTGAAGCGGGTAGTCAATTAGTGCTGACGCCACTGGGTCAAGTGAGTTCAGGTACGCCAGTGCAGATAATGGATGCGACTCCTAAAGCACAAAAACCAGGAGAGCAGCCATGATCGCTTGGTTTACACGTAACCATGTGGCTGCCAACTTACTGCTAATTAGTATTGTGTTGGGCGGCCTATTCAGCCTGTCTTCTAAGTTACCGTTAGAGGTGTTTCCCTCGTTTGTTTCTGATCGTATAAATATTAGTGTGAGTTTACGTGGTTCAACCCCAGAAGATGCTGAAAAAGGGGTCACCATACGAATAGAAGAAGCATTACAAGATCTCGAAGGTATTAAACAAATATCGAGCCGCTCTTCTGAGGGGTCATCACAAGTGAGCGTTGAGGTTGACACTGGCTACGACGAGCGTGAATTGTTAGCGGATATAAAGAGCCGTGTCGATGCCATTAATACCTTTCCAGCCGATGCAGAAAAACCAGTAATAGGGTTAATCCAGCGTAAGCGTGAAGTAATAGCAGTCACTGTTTCAAGTGACTACAACGAAAAAGAAACCCTAGAATATGCAGAGCAAGTCCGTGATGAATTACTGCGTATTCCGGCGATTACCCAAGTTGAACTTAGTGGCGTACGTAATTATGAGCTGGCAATCGAAGTAAGCCAAGATACGCTGCGCCAATACGATTTAACCTTGGCGCAAATATCCAGTGCCATTGCCAATTCAAGTTCTGATATTTCAGCAGGAAACCTTAAAACAGAGGGCGGCGATGTACTTATTCGCTCTAAAGGGCAAGCTTACCGCAAAGATGAATTTGCAAGCATTGTGATAAAAAATCAAGCCGATGGCACTATTATTCGCTTAAGTGATATTGCAACCATTAACGATGATTTTGAAGAAACCCCCGTGCGCACCCGCTTTAATGGCAAACAAGCCGCATTTATCGATGTGTACCGTATTGGTCCGCAAAGTGCGATAGAAGTGGCCGATGCAGTTAAAAACTATATTACCAGTGAGCAAGCTAATTTACCGCAAGGGTTTTATTTAAGCTATTGGGATGATGACTCCGAGGTAGTAAAAAGCCGTATTGCCACCCTAACTAGCAATGCTTTACAGGGCGGTATTTTGGTACTGGGGTTACTGACATTATTTTTAAGACCTGCCATCGCGTTTTGGGTATTTATTGGTATTCCGGTTTCATTTATGGGCGCGTTTATGGCAATGGCCGCCTTTGGCGTGACCATAAATGTGATCAGCTTATTTGGTTTTATATTGGTGCTAGGGATTGTGGTGGACGATGCCATTGTTACCGGTGAAAACGTGTATACCCATTTAAAAACCGCCAAATCGGGCGAAGAGGCTGCTATAAAAGGAACTCAAGAAGTAGCCACGCCAGTTACATTTGGCGTGTTAACCACCGTGGCCGCTTTTTTACCGTTAGGTTTTATAGAAGGCGCGCGAGGCGCTATTTTTGCGCAAATTCCGGTGGTGGTTATTCCGGTATTATTGTTTTCATTGATTGAATCTAAATTTGTGCTGCCAGCGCATTTAAAATATATCAAACTGCGCCAGCAAAAAGGCAAAGGTTCTAAATTAGAGCAACTCCAACAACGTTTTGCAGATGGTTTTGAGCATGCCATTTTAAAATATTACCAACCCGTATTAGGGCTAGCGCTACGCAACAAACTGGCCACAGTCAGTTTATTTATGGGCGTGTTTTTAATTATTTTAACCATGATCACCAGTGGTTGGACTAAGTTTATTTTCTTCCCACGTATTCCCAGTGAAACAGTTCGGGTTAATTTAACTTTTCCTGCGGGAACACCGTTTGAAGTCACGAATAAATACATTATTGATATGTCAGATAAAGCCAGAGAGCTTCAGCGTAAGTATCAAGATGAAGAAACAGGGCAAAGTATTATCCTTAATATTCTAGCGAGCACTGGCGGGCGAGGCGGTGCGGCTAATTCGGGTAGTGTGCGCTTTGAAATCACCCCAGCAGAACAACGAGAGTCTGATATTGGTTCGCGTGAGTTGGTAAAAGAGTGGCGGCAATTAATAGGGGTGATCCCAGGGGCTGAAAGTCTCACATTTAGAGCAGAAATAGGTAGAAGCTCAAACCCAATTGATATTCAATTATCGGGTAATTCCATAACCACACTGCAAACAGTGGCTGAGCAAATTAAACAACGATTGGCCACTTATCCAAGCGTGTTTGATATTGCCGATAGCATGTCTGATGGTAAAGAAGAGCTACAAATAGAGCTAACAGAGCAAGGGCTTGCACTTGGATTAAATAGAGTTGATGTATCAAGACAAGTGCGTAACTCGTTTTTTGGTGTACAAGTACAGCGCATTCAACGCGGGCGTGATGATGTGCGCGTTATGGTGCGCTTACCTATAGATGAAAGGCGCTCAGTTGCTGATTTAAAAGATATATTAATACAAACGCCTAATGGTGGGCGAGTGCCGCTGTCACACGTGGCCACTTTAGTACCGGGTCAAAGCCCATCAACCATTACCCGTATTGATCGTTACCGTACACTTAATGTGTCGGCGGATGTAGAAAAAACCGATACCAATATGACCGTGCTTCAAGCTGATTTAAAAACCTACTTAGATGAACTGGTGCAACAATACCCAGGTGTAAGCCATTCATTAGAAGGTGAAGCCAAAGAGCAGCGCGAATCGTTTGGTTCGTTACTGTGGGGAATGGTATTTGTATTTTTTGTAATTTATGGGTTGCTCGCAATTCCCTTTAAATCGTACTTACAGCCACTGGTGGTGATGAGCATTATTCCTTTTGGCATGATTGGCGCAGTAATTGGCCATTGGATCATGGCTATGGAGCTTACCATTATGAGTTTGCTGGGAATGCTCGCGTTAATTGGGGTCGTGGTGAACGACTCGTTAGTATTGGTTGATTTTATTAATAAAAAGCGCAGTGAAGGGCTCGATTTAATGGAAGCTGTTAAAACCGCCGGCGTAGCGCGTTTTCGCCCGGTTATGCTAACTAGTTTAACCACTTTTATAGGTTTAATGCCGCTGCTGTTTGAAAAGGCGACTCAAGCGCAGTTTTTAATACCTATGGCAGTAAGCTTAGGATTTGGGATTATATTTGCGACTTTTATAACCTTATTACTTGTTCCCGTTAACTATATGCTGATGGAGCGCTTTCAAGGTTGGTTTAAGTAGTGTTAGGCATTAAAAAGACAAAGGGATAGGTGTTAGAAATAAGTTTAATATCGGGCTGTGGAAACGCAGTTCGATATATTTAAAGACGAAAGATAGGGAATATTTAGTTATAAAGAAATGCTTGAGAACCTAAGCTATAAAGGAAGGTGTTCCCCGAGAATGCGGTGCCCAGTGTCAGTCCTGAAACCTTGAGGTTTCAGGGCGGAAATCTGCGGTTTACCGTAGGCTTCTCGGTACATGCCGAGCTTGCACAATAGTAAACGAACAAAAATCCTGGTATAAAATTTATCGGCTCAGGGACTTAACCAAGCTCCTGCACCCCAGGGAACAAATTTAGTATATAAGACATATTCCAATCCTTAAACCCCAATTGTAAAAAATTAAACTGTTCGCTCAGTTTTCCTGCAAATTTAATCTTGTATTTACTTTTAAGATTGCTTTTTGAACTCAATTTGCTTTTCAATCGCTTGCTTTTGACCTCAGTCATAGAATTCATTGGAGTTGCTTTTTATCGAGTGGTAGCATTGCTTTAATTAGCAAAGCGAAGACGTCATTATGAATAACTTACCAGATTACGAAAAAGCCCAACTTCTTTTAGAGAAAAATGAAATATTTGTATCACCCGCAGAAGCGCATGGCGTTATTAGCGGCTTACTTGCTTGTGGGCTAAGCATTGACGATAAAGAGTATTTAGGCTTACTGAGCGATGTATTTAATGATGGCGAGTCGTTTAGCAACGATTTAAAACAGTTTTTTGGCCAAATTTATCAACAAGTGGTTGAAAGTTTTAATAACGAAGAGTTTCAATTTGACTTGTTTTTACCTAGTGATGACGAAACACTCATCGATCAGGCCAACGGGCTCGTATCATGGGTAGCTGGGTTTATGTTGGGTTTTGGCTTAAAGCAAAAAGATTATGGCAAGCTGTCGGCAGATGTAAAAGAAGTGATCAGCGACTTTAGCGAGATTACACGCCTAGATACAACCTTTGAAGAAACCGAAGAAGATAGCCAAGCACTGCATGAAGTGATTGAGTACGTCCGCGTATCGGCGTTACTGTGTTTTGCTGAACTTGGCAAAGAGCAAAACCCACAAAGCAATAAAAAAACACTGCATTAATTGAGCAACACAATAAAAATAATGGGTTAGTTATTAATGGTTGAAATACAAAAGTCAGAGTTTAAAGCGCGCCGCGAGCGTTTATTGGCGGCAATGGATAATAACAGTATTGCTATAATTCCCGCAGCAACAGAACTCACGCGCAGCCGTGATACTCATTATCCCTTTCGACAAGACAGTGACTTTTTTTACTTAACTGGTTTTAACGAACCCGATGCCGTGTTGGTGCTTTGCAAAAACAGTGATACACCCTCACTATTATTTTGTTTAGATAAAGACAAACTTGCAGAGGTATGGCACGGCAGACGCATTGGTTTTGAAAAAGCACAAAGCGAATACTTATTCGACAAAACTTATGCACTTAGTGAGCTAAATGAACAATTATTGAATTTGGTGAACGGCCAACAGATTTTATTTTATGCACAAGGGACGTATCCTGCCTTCGACGGCAAAGTCTTTTCAATGCTCAATACTTTGCGTAGTGCCCCCAAAAAAGGCGATACAGCACCGAGTACCCTTAAAGATATTCGTCCGCTATTACACGAGATGCGCCTATTTAAATCGCCAAGTGAAATTAACATTATGCGTGAAGGCTGTGAAATAAGTGCCCGAGCACACATGCGTGCCATGCGCTTTTCCCACGTTGGCGCAACCGAGTTTCAATTAGAGGCAGAGCTTCATCATCACTATGCAATGAACGGTGCGCCATATCCAGCTTATGGCACTATTGTCGGTAGTGGCGATAACGCTAATATTTTGCACTACACCCAAAACAGCGATGTATTAAACAATGGCGACCTAGTGCTGATTGATTCAGGTTGTGAGCTACAAGGTTACGCAGCCGACATTACCCGTACTTTCCCCGTTAACGGTAAATTTAGCACTGAGCAAGCTGCGCTTTATAATATTGTACTCAAAGCGCAAGAAGTCGCTTTTAGCGAAGTAAAGCCCGGTGGCTACTTATCGCAGGCTAATAAATTAGCTATGCAAGTGCTAACCCAAGGGTTACTCGATTTAGGTATTTTAACCGGCGATTTTGATGAGCTAATGGCGCAAGGTGCCTGTAAAGAATATTACATGCATGGTCTTGGCCATTGGTTAGGACTCGATGTTCACGATGTAGGTGGTTACAAGGTTAATAACCAAGAGCGTGCTTTTGAACCTGGTATGGTACTGACCATTGAACCTGGGCTTTATATTAGTAAAGATTCAAACGCACCCAAAAAATACCAAGGCATAGGTATTCGTATTGAAGATAACTTATTAGTAACTGAGTCTGGTCACGAAAACTTAACGATTACCGTGCCTAAAAAAATTAGCGAAATAGAAGCGTTAATGCAAAGCGCTAAAAACGCATAAGCTTGGAGATAAAAGTGGCTAAGCAGTTTGATGTTGTAGTAATTGGTGGTGGTTTAGTCGGCGCAAGTTGTGCTCTAAGTATAAGTAAAAAAAATCCCAGCTTAAATATTGCTGTAATTGAAGCAAATCAAGTAACCACTGATTATCATCCAAGCTTTGATGACAGAAGCATCGCACTTGCCCAGCAGTCGGTAGAGTATTTACAAAGCCTCAATTTATTTGAAATGAACGCTCCCTATGCTGCGGCCATAAAAAAAGTGAGTGTGTCAGACAAAGGGCACTTTGGTAAAACCCATATACAGTGTGATGAGTTTGCAAAACCCTCATTAGGTTATGTGGTAGAGGTAAACCCATTTGGCAGAGCGCTGCATCAGCGTTTAATGCAATCAAACATATCGCTTTTTTGCCCAGATAGCGTAACAGCGATAAAACAAAACGCCGATAGTAATGAACTTACATTACAAAGTAGCGAAAAACTCAGTGCTAAGCTGTTGGTGATTGCCGACGGTGCACAGTCGCCAACTCGTAATTTATTGGGGCTCGGCTTCAATACCCAGCCTTATGAACAAGGTGCGATTATTGCCAATATAGAAGTCGCTGGTGGACATAACCATCATGCGTTTGAGCGGTTTACCCAAAATGGCCCAATGGCTTTATTACCCATGAGTAATAACCGCTATTCGTTAGTATGGTGTATGCGCCAAGAACATATTGAGCAGTATATGTCGCTAAGTGAACCAGACTTTATAAGTGCGCTGCAAACCACCTTTGGTTATCGTGCAGGGCAATTTATAAAAGTCGGTATGCGCGCCAGTTATCCGCTGGTTTATGGGCAAATCGAATCGTTGACGGCGCACCGTACTGTGGTAATAGGTAACGCGGCACACGCCATTCACCCAATTGCAGGTCAAGGCTTTAATTTAGGGCTGCGCGACGTACAAGTGCTTAGTAACTTAATAGCAAACAGTGAACATGATTTAGGGAGTTATGCCTTTACTCGTCAATATTCAATTAAGCGCAGTGATGATATAAACACCGTGATGACATTGACCGATGCCTTGGTTCGACTTTTTTCAAACTCATCACGGGTGTTAGCGCTTGGTCGTAGTATTGGGCTATTTTCAATGGATTTATTCCCCGCATTTAAAGCCCCATTGACTAAACAGTTAATGGGACAAGTTAAACAAGGTACACGTTTATGAAACAAGTACAGGTTTGTATAGTGGGTGGTGGCTGCGTAGGTTTAACGCTGGCGCTCGGGCTTGCTAAAGCGAATATTAGCGTGGCTGTGTTAGATGCTGCGCCAACTCAAGCTTCACCTAGCGATGATTATGGCTTACGAGTTAGTGCACTAAGTATTGCCAGCCAAACTTTGCTCGAGCAGTTAAATGTATGGCCACACATAATAGCTGAGCGTGCTTGTGCTTATACGCACATGGATGTACGCGATGCCGACAGCTTTGGAAAAATAACCTTTAATAACGAGCAACTTGAGCTTGAGCATTTAGGGCACATTGTTGAAAACGATATTATTCGCTTTGCGCTAATAAAAGAGCTTGAGCAACAAAGTAATGCCACAGTGATGTTTGATACTGAGTATCAGCAAATACATCAAAGTGAGTCTGACGTATTTATTAATTTAAAAACTGGCGAACCTATTATTGCTAAGTTGCTGGTGGCGGCCGATGGCGCAAATTCAGCGATTCGTAAACAGTTTAATATGGCGCTGAGCTTTAAAGATTACGATCACCATGCGTTAGTAGCGACAGTTAAAACCAAAGAGTCACACGCAAATACCGCACGCCAAGTGTTTTTACCAACCGGGCCACTAGCGTTTTTACCACTAAGCGATGAGCATACTCATTCAATTGTGTGGTCAACCAGCCCGAATCATTGTGATGAATTGTTAGCAATGGACGACACTACTTTTAACAAAGCAGTAATGGCTGCAATAGATGGGCAGTGCGGTTTATGTGAAGTGCAAAGTAAGCGCGTCGCGTTCCCTCTTAAAATGCGTTACGCCCAACAATGGGTTAATGGCAAGGTGGTGTTAATGGGCGATGCAGCGCATACCATTCATCCATTAGCAGGGCTCGGTATGAACCTGGGCCTAAAAGATGCCGCTTATTTAATTGAGCTACTAAGTCAAGACGCCAAAGAATTTGCCAGTACGCGCACACTGCGTGATTACGAGCGCACCCGTAAGCTCGACGCACAAAAACACATCGCCATGATGCAAGGGCTCAAAGAGCTATTTGAAGGTGCAAACCCAGTTAAAAAGCTGATTCGGGGAGTAGGGCTATCGCTGGTTGATAATCTTGGGCCTATAAAGCACCTGTTCGCCAAAGAAGCGATAGGGAAGTGATAAAGCCAAGCTGTCAGTTTTTAGCTGTCAGCTTTTAGCCAAAGAAAAACCGATGTTTAGTTTAAACATCGGTTTTTTTATAGGCTAATGCTTTCTTTAGTGTATGCGTACAGCCTGCTGACGCGACGAGCAAAGCTCGTAATGCTTTTAAATTAATGAGCTACAAATTTTCTTGTGCTTCATTCACCATATCTTGCAGTGCATCGATTAACAATGGGTCACGCGAGTTCTGTTTAGCAAGTTCTAGTGCGTGTTTCATACTAGTGAGTGCCTCTTTGAACTGTTTATTAGCAGTGTAGCCTTGCGATAATCGCATGTGAGAGTAAGCAGCATTAGGGTAATCGTTAGTAAAGTGTTTTAGTGTTGAAATAGCTTTTTTAGTGTTACCAAACTCTTGCTGGCTGTGGGCAAATTCTACGTACACATCTTGTGGAATTTTAAGCTCAAATCCGTACTTATCACTAAGTGCTTGGTAGTAACCGGTAATCAATGATACATCTGCAAATTTTCCGTGCTCGTCAGTCACTTTAAATATTAGGTCGCTAAATAAGTGAATTAGGCTATCGCTAAGTGCTGGAAGTATGGTGCCCATATGAGTAAAAGTGGGATAATGCTTATATTTCCATTTTAGCTGCGTGGGCATTTGTTGCTCTAAATTTACTAAAGTATTTAATACGCCGGTATAAAAGCGTGCGCCTTCACTTGCAACACTAATAAATAACGCTTGAGCGCCTTTGGGGTTTTTAGTGTATTTAATAATATTACTTTTTAACTCTTCATCACTCCACCAACTATTTGGGCTTATAGCGATGTAGTTGTTAAATAATGCCGGTTGATTAACTAAAGTATAAAGCGCTAATGTACCAGCATTAGAATGACCAATTAAGGTGTTGTAACCATTAGTTGGGTAGTTGCTATTTATATAGGGCATGAGCTCATCAGACACAAACTTTAAAAAATTATCGGTTTGCCCTGCGTCAGGCCATTTATTTTTAACAAAGGTTTGAAACTCCGTTTTAGGCTCACCTTGTACTTTAGGTAAGTAATCACGAACACGGTTGGTTGTATCAATAGCAACAAGCATTGCATTAGGTATCTGCTCGTAATCAACAAGGGATTTTATAACGCCAGACGCCGTATGAAAGTGCTCAACACCATCAAGTAAATAAATAACATAGAGCGGCTGATCGTCTTTTACATTGTCAGGTATGAATATTCTGATAGGTCTGTCTTCGTTAAGTATTTTTGATTGTAGAATGACTTTTTTACCAACGGTTATGTCGGTTGTAGCGGTGTCTGCATAGCTTAAAACAGGTGTACTAAAAGTAACTATTAACACAAGCGATAGTAAAAGCTTCATAAATATCCTTATTAAATAATGTGTTGCTCAATAATTGCACGGCTTTAGGTTTGAGTAAATGTTTATATTTTAGAAGCAAATGTAGAGCTTAAATAATTTAAAGCTATGCTTTTCAAGCTCGGCGTCTACCACAAAAAATTTAAACACTTATCTTTATTTTACTTATTGATATAAAGGGAGCATCCAATAATCTCTTCCCGAACCCCGAACCCCGAACCCCGAACCCCGAACCCCGAACCCCGAACCCCGAACCCCGAACCCCGAACCCCGAACCCTTTAACGCTTATCTATTAAAGCTTAAAAACCTGCTTGCTTAATTATCCTACTAAGCGTAAAATGCGCGCTCATTTCGGCTTTTAAACTATTAATTCCTTGCCTTAAACCGACCGGCCGAAACGGTAGAAGGCTCTATTAACCGTAAGGAATATCCATGCGTCATTACGAAATCGTATTCATGGTTCACCCTGATCAGAGTGAGCAAGTATCTGGTATGATCGAACGTTATACTGGTTCTATCACTGAAGCAGGTGGTACTATCCACCGTCTTGAAGACTGGGGCCGTCGTCAACTGGCTTACCCAATCAACAAGCTTCATAAAGCTCATTATGTTCTTATGAACGTTGAAGCACCAACTGAAGTAATCAGCGAGCTAGAAACTACTTTCCGCTACAACGATGCAGTGCTTCGTAACTTAGTTATGCGTACTAAAAACGCTGTAACTGAAGCGTCTCCTCTTGTAAGAGAAGAGAAGAAAGAAGCACCAGCTGCTTAATTGTTTTGAGTCCTAGCATGGCACGTAGTCAGCAGTTACTATAATGGTTAGCCCATATACGAATCAGCTGGTTATATCGGGGGTTGTTTGTAAAACACCCAAGTTTAGCCAAAGCCCCGCGGGCATACCGCATTGTATTTTTGTTGTAGAACATAAATCAATGCAAGTTGAAGCAGATCTTAACCGTAATAGTTATGTGAGGCTTCAGGTGGTTGCCAGTGGTAAGCAAATGCAACAACAGACTCAACATTTGCACGTTGGGCAGGCATTGCAAGTGAGTGGTTTTTTAAATCGCCACGAAGGTCGTAACGGCCTTAGCCAATTGGTTTTGCATGCTCAGCATATAGAAAGAATTATTTGAGGAATTAATCTCATGGCACGTTATTTCAGACGTCGTAAGTTCTGCCGCTTTAAAGCGGAAGGCGTACAACAAATCGATTACAAAGATCTAGCTACTCTTAGAAACTATGTTACAGAAAGTGGCAAAATCGTACCTAGCCGTATCACAGGTACTAGCGCTAAATACCAGCGCCAGCTAGCAACTGCTATTAAGCGTGCTCGCTACTTAGCCCTTCTTCCATACACTGACTTACATAAGTAAGCAGCGGATTAACACGTTTTTAAAAGGTGTAGAAACATGCAAGTTATTCTACTAGATAAGATCGCTAACCTAGGTGGCCTAGGTGACCAGGTTGTTGTTAAATCTGGCTTCGCACGTAACTTCCTTTTCCCACAAGGTAAGGCAGTTCCTGCAACTAAAGCAAACATTGAAACGTTTGACGCACGTCGCGCAGAACTAGAAGCAAAAATCGCTGAACAGTTAACTGCAGCACAAGCACGCGCTGACAAACTTGAAGCATTAGCAGAAGTTACATTAGTATCTAAAGCTGGTGACGAAGGTAAATTATTCGGTTCAATCGGTACTCGTGACATCGCTGACGCTATCTCAGCTGTTGGTGTTGAAGTTGCTAAATCAGAAGTTCGTTTACCTCTAGGTACTATCCGTGAGACTGGCGAATTTGACGTTGCAATCGCAGTACACTCAGACGTAACAGCTACTATTAAAGTAATCGTTATTGCTGAAGCTTAATTTTAAATATTAAGCTAAAAAAACCGTGCTTTGCACGGTTTTTTTGTGTCTAAAATTTATAACCCAAAGTAATAAATTGTTTGTTGTGGGTAAAATAAAACACTTTTCTAAAATAAAGCTTCATTTTCTACAAATATTTTCTATTTCATTTAAACCTTTCTATTTCTTCTCACGTCTAATAAGTTAAATTGCAATTACATAATTATAAACAGGAAAAATTTGCGATGTTAATGGACGCTAATCAGCCAATAACTGATCAAGTGCAGCAAATGCTTATTGATCAAGTTAAAAACGGCGACCAGTTAGCCTATAAAGCGCTCTATGACATGCATAAAGCAAAAGTTTATGGCTTATGCCTGAGGCTAATAGCCGATGAGGGGCATGCGCAAGATGCAACCCAAGAAGTATTTGTACAGGTATGGCACAAAATAGCGCAATTTGATGGGCGTTCGCAATTTTCTACCTGGCTTTACAGTGTCACCAGTAATATTGCTATTAGCTATGTGCGTAAGCAAAAACATTGGCTTAATAAAGTTATTAGCTTTGAACAAAGCGGTATGGATGAGCAATCTGCAAATGACTGCAATGGCTTAAATGGCTTAGATAAATTAATCGTTAGGCTGCCTGAGCGCGCAAGAATGGTATTTGTACTGTATGCCGTTGAAGGTTATAGGCATGAAGAAATAGCAACCTTGCTAGGTATGGCGGTAGGCTCTAGTAAGGCGCAATATCATCGTGCAAGGCAATTATTAAAACAGTGGTACGAAAATGAGTAAAACAAATTTTGATGACTACTTAAATGAGTCGCTAACACAGTTAAATAAAAATATAACACCCGATAAAGAGCTGTGGGATGGGATTGAGCGCGCCATAATGACTAATAAGCAGACAAGTAAAGTTAATAGTGTAGTTTGGCCGAAGCTAACTGCTATTGCAGCATGTTGTGTGGCTGCTTTGGTTAGCACTATGCTGTTTTTTACATCTCCAGAGACAAATACCGCTGTGGCGATGAGTGAGTTTTTTACTAAACAAAAACAAAGTTTACTTGTTCAATACCAAAGCCAAGCGGCACTAACAGATAACTGGCAAGTGCAGCTACAAGAACTTGAAGATGCTGAGCAGGCTATAAAGCAAACACTTGAAAATGAACCACAAAATAAGGCGCTACTGTCTATGTTAGCGCAAGTATATCAACAACAACTCGACTTAATTAACAAGGTGCATGCACCGCGTTGGCAACACATCTAGGAGAAATAAATGAAAGCAATAATATTAGGGATCGCTTTATTACCCATGGCCGTATTTGCTGGTGAAAAAATAGATCAGCAAATTGAGGTACCCAATGCTGGGGTGATCCACATTGAAAACCAGCGTGGTGATATTAAAGTGACAGGTTGGGATAAAAATCAATTTAAAGTAACCGGTGAACTTGATGATAAAGCACAAGGCTACACACTTAAAACACAGGGTAATAAAACCCAGTTTATTGTGAAAATGCCTGAACTTTCTAATTGGGATAATAACAACAATGGCTCAACGCTCACTATTTTTATGCCAAAAAGTAGTGCGCTAGAATTTGTGGGTGTTAATGCATCTATAACGGCCAAAGAGTTACAAAAAGGTACTGAAATTGATGTAGTTAATGGGGCTATCACAGTAAAAGATCTTAATGGCGATATTAAGCTGACCACTGTAAATGGTGACATCAAGGCAAAAGCACTTAATGGTAAAGTTCAATTTGAAACTGTTAATGGTTCGATTGATGATCAGCAATCTAGCGGTGAAGTTCGTTTTAGTGCGGTTAATGGCGATATTACATCAAACTCGACGGCCAATGATATTCGCTTAGAAAACGTAAATGGCGATATTAACTTTAATTTAGATACAATTAAAGAGTTACAAATAAGCACCGTTAATGGCGAAGTTAAAGTACAAATTAACCGCCTTCTGAGTGATGCTGATGTGAGTTTTGAATCTGTTAGTGGTAACGCTGCGTTTTATTTCCCTGCTGATTTATCTGCACAATTTGAGGTGGAAGCACACGCTGGCGGTAAAATTGACAACCAGTTAACTAACGATCAAGTACAAAAAGCCAAATATGGCCCAGCAAGTGGAATTAAGTTTAATACTAATGGCACTGATGCTAGCGTAGAGATGAATACTATTAGCGGTGTTATCGAACTTAAACGTCAATAATCAGCTATTTTATTTTAAGTAACAAAAAGCAGGAAAAGATTTCCTGCTTTGCTATTTGCACAGCCCCGCCAAGTCGATAGAATAGAGCTATTCAATTTTAGTACTGTGAAGTTATGGCCAAACCAGATAAGCAAGTCGACACTCTTAAAGTTCCTCCCCATTCAATAGAAGCTGAACAATCTGTTTTAGGTGGTTTAATGCTTGATAACCAAGCATTTGATCGCGTAGCTGAACTTGTTGTGGCGCAGGATTTTTATACCCGTACCCATAAGCTTATTTTTGAGGCAATGACAGCACTGGCTGAAATTGGCGATCCGATTGATTTAATTACTATTTCTGAAAGTTTAGAAAAAAATAATCAGCTTTCAGGGATTGGTGGCTTTGCGTATTTAGCCGAAATAGCTAAAAACACCCCAAGTGCTGCTAATATTGATGCTTACGCTAGCATTGTACGCGAGCGTGCAGTTGTGCGTGAAATGATTGGTGTCGCCAATGAAATAGCCGAAGCAGGCTTTAACCCAGAAGGGCGCACAAGTCACGATTTACTCGACTTTGCTGAGAGCAAAGTATTTAAAATTGCTGAGCAACGTACAAAAAGTAGTGATGGCCCGCAAAGCATTCACAATATACTTGAAAAAACCGTTGATAAAATAGAAGAGCTTTATCAATCGCCACAAGATGGTGTTACCGGTGTAAGCACAGGTTACGCTGATTTAGATAAAATGACGACTGGTCTGCAGCCCTCAGATTTAATTATTGTAGCAGCACGTCCATCGATGGGTAAAACTACCTTTGCGATGAACCTTGCTGAGCATGCAGCAATGACCCAAGACAAGCCTGTACTTATCTACTCACTAGAGATGCCCTCTGAACAAATTATGATGAGGATGCTGGCGTCCCTTGGCCGAATTAACCAAACCAAAGTACGTACTGGTCAGCTAGATGACGATGACTGGGCGCGCCTTTCATCAACCATGGGGTTACTCATGGAAAAAGGCAAAATGTATGTTGATGACGCCTCAGGCTTAACACCCACTGATGTACGTTCACGTGCACGTCGTATTGCCCGCGATCATGGTGGTATTAGTATGATCATGGTCGATTACCTACAATTAATGCGCGTACCTAGCTTGTCAGATAATCGTACCTTAGAAATTGCCGAAATTTCACGTTCACTTAAAGCATTAGCAAAAGAATTACAGTGTCCGGTTGTTGCACTATCGCAGCTTAACCGTACCCTAGAGCAACGTGCTGATAAACGCCCAATTAACTCAGATTTGCGTGAGTCGGGCTCTATTGAGCAAGATGCCGATTTAATCATGTTTATTTATCGTGACGAAGTATACAACGAAGACAGTACTGATAAAGGTGTTGCAGAAATTATCATCGGTAAACAGCGTAACGGTCCGATTGGTAAAGTGCGCCTAACCTTCCAAGGTCAATTCTCTCGCTTTGATAATTACGCGGGGCCTGCTGTAGATGATGATTACTAATGCGCTTAGCTATTGCCGAAATTAACTTACAAGCACTTGCTCATAATTTAGCGCAAGTGCGACAGTTTGCGCCTAACAGTAAAGTTATGGCGGTATTAAAAGCCAATGCTTATGGCCATGGTTTAGTAAAAATAGCGCAGCACCTTAATGATGCCGACGCATTTGCAGTGGCACGAATAGATGAAGCGCTCGCACTGCGAGCAGGCGGGCTGACCAAGCCTATTGTGTTGTTGGAAGGTTTTTTCCATCAAGATGACTTGCCGATTTTATTAGCCAATAACTTTCAAACCATAATCCATGATGAAAACCAGCTCAGAGCACTTGAAAATGCAAAGCTCGATGCACCAATCAGTTGCTGGTTAAAAATCAATACGGGTATGCATCGTTTAGGGGTTGCACCAACGCAATTGAATGATTTTTATCAGCGCTTGCAAGCGACTAATAACGCTAAAGATACAATCAATTTAATGACGCATTTTTCCAGTGCCGATGATGTTAATGATCCCAAAACAGCTGATCAAATTGCTTTGTTTGATTCATTAGTGCAAGGCAAACAACAAGCACATTGTTTAGCAAATTCGGCCGGTATTATTGCTTGGCCTGCCGGTCATGGCGAGTGGGTGCGTCCAGGCTTGATGATGTATGGTGTATCACCAATGCTTAACACTTCAGGCAAAGATCATCAGCTTAAGCCGGTGATGCGCTTAACTACTAAGGTTATTGCAATTCGCGATGTTGATGCTGCGCAAGGTGTTGGTTATGGTGGCAGTTGGCAAAGTGCTCAGCCGACTAAGCTTGCAGTGGTTGCTATGGGCTATGGTGATGGTTATCCGCGTCATGCTAAACATGGTACCCCAGTAGTGATTGCTGGCAAACGTTATGGTATTGCTGGCAACATCTCTATGGATATGATCAGTGTTGATATTGGTGAAAATACTGATGGCATCAAAGTCGGCGATGAGGTAGTAATGTGGGGGCCTGAGTTGCCGGTAGAAGAAATTGCACAATGTGCTGATACTATATCTTACGAGTTATTGTGTAATATTACACCGCGCGTAAGTTATGAGTACCAGCGCTAATATTTATTTTAAAAATACCCATTAAGTTTACATTGCTAGAATGATCGTGATGCTCACTTAATCGGTATCGTTACTCTTTTATAAAGTAAATATCGCTAAAGCCCATGCGAGCAAATTCTTGATCACGAAAGTTACGCACTGCCGATGACCCTTTAGAGGTCATTTCAATTTGGCGTACCATGTTTAAGTAGTTAGTTAAATCGATACCTTCGGCAGCCGCAATAGCCTGATACATATCGTGGTATTTATCTTTGGCGAAGTTAATTTCGCGCGGTTTATTTTTAAAAGTGTAGGTAATTCTGCGTGCCATAATGAGCTCATTTAAATTGAGTGTTAGTGTAATTTTACACTGTATTTAAGTTGCGTTGAATGATTAGTTGAAATCAAATAATTAAAAAGGTGAGTTTGAAATGAAATTATCAGTAGAGATCAGTAAATACCCGCTCCACCAAGATTACATTCCTTTTATTAAAGGCTTTATCGACAGAGTTAATGCCTACGAAGAACTCAAAGTGATCACTAATACTATGTCGACCCAAATATTTGGTGATTATGACCTAGTTATGCAAGTGATCAGCACAGAAATTAAACATTCATATGAGCAATTTGGTAAAGCTATATTTGTGTGTAAATTTATTTCGGGCGATTTATCTCCCGAATAACCTCTTAACAAACACGGTCGTTTTATAATGATGGATTTTGTAACGCAAATACTCAGTGGTTTTACTGCTATGTCGCATTGGGAATATATTGCGGTTGCTTTGTCGATGGCGTATTTATTACTGGCCATTAAAGAGAACTTATGGTGCTGGCCTGCGGCTTTTTTTAGTACGCTTATTTATACCATTATGTATTGGAATGGCGCGCTGCTAATGGAGTCGTTACTAAACTTTTATTATATGTATATGGCGGTGTTTGGTTGGGTCGTGTGGCGCAAAGGCAAGGCTAATCAAGCGCAGCGACTAATTACATCCTGGCCGGTAAACCGACATATTATTTTAATTGTACTGACTGCATTAGTGTCATTAGCAATTGGCTATGTAATGCAAAACTATACGCATGCAGATTTTGCGTATCTTGATAGTTTCACAACTTGCTTTGCTGTGGTTACTACGTATCTGGTAGCTAAAAAAGTACTAGAAAATTGGCTCTATTGGATAGTCATTGATGCGGCCTCTATGTATTTGTACTATGAAAAAGGCTATTACCCAACCCTTGTTTTATTTGTATTTTATACCGTTATGGCAGCATGGGGATTTAAAACGTGGTACGAAGAATACGAGCAAAGCCAAGCCAAGCCCATGGCGCAACTTTAATCTATGAATCAGCATTCTCAGTTAGTTAATATTTGTAGCGCGTTTTTAGTACCGAGCACAATAACCTCAACAGAGTATTTGGTTAACGGTTTAAGCAACGATAACTTTTTGATCCGTACTGACAGCCAAGCTTATTTATTAAAGTGTTATAAAGCGTATTGGCCACAAGTAGGTTTACATGCCCAATATGAGCTCAGTAAACAACAAGTTTGCTCTGCTCCCATCTGGCTTGATAAGCAAAATAAGCGCGCAGCTTTTAACTATATTGATGGCGACGTCGCTCAGTCTTATTTGGCGATGCCGCTACTGACTAAACTTGTTAAGCTACATGCGTATACAACTAATAATGAGGCAATGAATATAGCTTTGGAATTGCAAGCCTATCAGCATTTATTAGTGTTTAAACAGTATGAAAAGCTCATAAACAAAACATTAAAAAGCATAGCCAACATGCCCGTAGATAGTGGCTTTTGCCATAACGACTTAGTCAAAGAAAATATCGTGGTAAACCCGCAAGGCGTTTATTTAATCGATTTTGAGTATGCTCAAACAAATGATGTGTATTTTGATCTTGCTGCGTTAGCGGTTAGTTTTAAATTAGATGCTTCAGGCAAGCAGGCTCTGCTTAACAATTACAAAACGCACACCCTATCAGAACAATTTTATTTATCTATGCACAAACTCAATTGCTATCAGTTAGTTTATTTACTGTTATGTATAGGTTGGTATGAGCAACGCGCTATAAACAATCAGGTTGTTGTATTGCGCGCGCAACTGGATGAGCTTATTGCTTTAATGGAGGGTTAAAGTCCGCCAAAGCGTTCCGCAAGCTCTTTGTATTTTGCTACTTCATCAGCGTCAAATTGCATTTCGCCGTTATCATCTTCTGATTTAGCGATTAATAGGCTTTCTCGAGCAAGGCGTTTAACGCGCTCTGCTTTTACACCTAAAAATTCAGCAACTTGCTCTGTTGACATTAACTTCATAATTACTTCCTCGTGTTTAATCTTTCCGTTCAGTGACAATAATAGATAATATGTGTCTAAAGCGTTACTGTTTTTTTATAGAATATAAACAAATAGCGCTTTTTTTACCTTTTGTGAAGTGATTAGTTTAAATTATAGACATGTAAACGAATCATGCTGGCATTTATACAAAGATGCCTTTATTATTGCGCATGCTAAAGCATTGATATCGCGAGTTGATGTGGCGGCAACAAATGTGCTCTCGTGGTGAAATGGATATCACGTGGCCCTCCGGAGGCTGAGTTGTAGGTTCGATCCCTACCGAGAGCGCCATTTGCGTTTAAAGTATCATTTCCTGTTTCTTCCTCAAAATACCTACAATTATTTAAATTAGTCCGCTGCCTTACATTATTTAATTTTCGATAATAAAATATGTAGCAATCTATTTTATACCTTTAGGCGTATATTCATTGCTGAGCTTATGGTTTATTCTTGCTAGTGCGTATAATTATTGATGTTAATCATTTATTATTACCCTGAACTCAAAAGCTAGACTTTTATAGCTAAATAATGCTATTTAAAGTATATATTCATTAATTATAGAAACCCTCATTTTTATGCTAATCACCTTACCTATATCAGAACTCGTTCCAGGCATGTACGTAAATAGCGTTACTAAGCAGCAGGAGAGTGTCGATGGCATAAAAATTAAAACCAGTGGTTTGGTTCGTGATAAATCAATCATTCAGCGTTTAATTACCGAAGGGGTGCTTGAGCTTCTCATCGACTTTACAAAAAGTGATGTCGCCGTACCAGCTAAATACAAAGAAAAACAAAAACCACAAGCTCCTGTAGCTAAGCAAGATAAGCCAGTTAAGGCAAAGGTTGCTATAAGCTTAGAGCAAGAGTTTGCAAAAGCCAGTGTGAGTTATGATGCGCACAACAGAAAACTACAAAGTATTTTTGGTGACTTAACATCAGGTTTGTCACTTAATATTGAAGCGCTCAATGAAATAAGTAATGAAATAGTGAGCTCTGTATTTCGTAATGAACACGCTATGACTATTTTAACTCGGATCAAAGATAAGCACAGTTACAACTGGCGTCATATGATCAACTGCACCATTTTTACAGCGGTGTTTGCTAAATACTTAGGTTATAAACGCGCTGTTGTGCAAGAGCTTGCAATGGGGGCTTTAATGCATGACTTAGGTCAGGCTAAGTTACCGCAAGGGATATTTTCCAAACCAGGAAAAGTCACGGGTAACGAAATGACGGCAATAAAAAAGCATGTCGCACAAAGCTTAGGATTGTTAAAAGGCGGAAAAGGTATTACGCCTTTAATGCTTGATATGATTGTAAATCATCATGAGCGTCTTGATGGTTCAGGCTATCCAAGAGGTGTAGATGGAAGCAAATTAAGCCGCCCAGCTCGGATCATTGCGATTGTAGACGTATACGATGCATTGACAGCAGATAGACCGCATCAAGAGGGTGATGAGCCAATTAATGCGCTTCGCTATTTGTTAGCTAACAAACAGCTGTTTGATGCAGAGTTAGTACAGTTATTTATTAAGTGTTTAGGTGTACACCCAGTAGGGACTATTGTTAAGTTAACCAATGAGCGATTAGCGTTGGTGCTAGAGGGCAATCATTCAAACCCTATCAAACCTAAAGTGAAGCTTTTTTACAACGCTAAACATAACCATCATGTTACCGCAAAAGATATAGATTTAAGCTTAAATAATAACGAGATAAAAATACAGGCAAGTGTTAAACCTGCTGATTATAAGATTAATTTGCCTCGGCTTTTAAAAGAGCATTTACTGCTTTAGCGTTACATCTTCTTTTTTCGTTTGTTTTAACAGAAATATAGCCACCCAAAAAACAACTTCCCATCAGCGTTAACCACAGTAATGTGCCTAATTCTACATGCAGCGCTAAGCAACAAAAAACCAAAGAAATAATCGCCATGGCAATGGCTGCGAGCCAATATTGATTGACAGGATTGTCACATTTCCCAGCACGCGTACACGCGCAATAATTTGCCTTATAAAAGAAATAAACACTAATGCCGCAAAAAATAAGCCCAGCAATAATAAGTAAAATGATCACAGTTTTCTCCCTTTGTGATTTTAATTGCAGTGTAAATTGCAAAGTATTTTAAGTCAATGCAAATAAGAATTAATCTCATTAGAGTATATACTCTAATACCACACTTCTTGTCCGATGAGTTTTAAATAGTTGTTAAATTGTCGTTAAAAAACGTGTTTTTTGGCTTTTTTTAACGTTTTAGTAAGGTTTTTTATAAAAAATTAAGGTAGGGTACGTAGGTTTGAAACTCTAATAACAACACACATAGCTATCCAAACAGTAAGTTTGGCTAAGGACACAACAATGAAATTTACTAAAACTCTTATTGCGGCATCGCTGGCATTTGTTTCAGCTGATACTTTTGCAGCGGCTTTTCAACTTGCTGAGCAAAACGTATCTGGTTTAGGCCGCGCATACGCAGGTGAAGCGTCTGTAGCAGACGATGCGTCTGTGGTTGCACGTAACCCAGCATTAATGACGTTGTTTAAAGAGAAGCAACTTAGTGTTGCAGCTATTGCTGTAATTCCAGATGTGAGTTTAGAAGGAACCGGTAACGGATATGGTTTAGATAACAGCGTATTAAATGATGACAGCATTGCACCAAGCGCGATTATTCCAGCAGGTTATTTCACTATGCCAGTAAACGATAAAGTATCGGTTGGGTTTGGTGCTTTTTCTAACTTTGGCCTTGCTACTGAGTTTAACGATGATTACGCAGCTGGCCAAATTGCCGGTGAAACTGAAATTGTTACTGTAAACATGAACGCAAGTGTTGCTTATAAAGTATCAGAGCAGTTTAGCTTTGGTATTGGTTTGAATGCAATTTATGCAGAAGCGAAGATTATTCGTAAGTTTGGTGTAGTACCTCCTGTAAACCCTGCTATTGCTTCTATTCCTGCAAGTGCTGATGCTGTTCACCTTGAAGGTGATGATATGGGCTACGGCTTAAACGTCGGCTTAATGTATCAATTAGATGAAAATAGCCGCTTTGGTTTTAACTACCGTACAGAAACAGATATTACTTTTGAAGGTGAATACTCGAATGAACTACCTTCATTTATTCCTGGTGGATTAAACGGACAGCTTGAATTACCGGGCTCTGTTGAAATTACATTACCAGCAATTGCTGAGTTCTCAGGCTCTCATCAGTTAGACGAGAAACTAGGCGTTCACTACAGCGTATTATGGACAGGTTGGAGCAGCTTTGACTCATTAGAAGCGCAAGTTACTGCGCCTACAGGCGATAAGTTCAGTGCCTTTGAAAAAACAGAAGACTTTTCTGATGCAATGCGCTACTCAATCGGTGCTGATTACCAATACAGCGAAAACTTAATGCTACGTGCCGGCTTTGCGTTTGATGAGTCGCCAGTGTCACAACAGCATTTATCAATTTCTATTCCTGATACAGACCGCTTCTGGTTCTCGTTCGGTGGTAACTACGCGATTGATCAAAACTCAAACGTTGATTTAGGTGTGAGTGTATTACGTGGTAAAACGCAAAAGTTCACTGAAAAAGTAGAAAGCGAAACGCTACCTCAGCAATGGTCTTTTGAATCAAAAGGTCATGCAGTACTTATTGGTGCTCAGTATAACTACACGTTCTAATTCTGCCTAGAGCCTAGAGCCTAGAGCCTAGAGCCTAGACACAAAAAAGCCGCTTACAGCAAATGCAGTACGCGGCTTTTTTTATACTTATAAATTAACTGTTTACGAATGGCGTAAGCCATCCGTAACAGCTTAATTATAAGCTTTCTATTTTAACTTTTTGCTCTAGTAGCTTAGTTTTAGCATCGGTAAATTCAGCTAGCTTAGCATTTTCTTTAGCCAGTACTGCTTCAGGTGCGTTGTTAACAAACTTTTCGTTAGCGAGTTTGTTTTGCACTTGGGCTAGCCCTTTTTCTGCTTTTTCAAGTTGCTTGTTAATTCGTGCAAGCTCGGCTTCAACGTCAATTAAGCCCGCCATTGGGATCATAATCTCAAGGTTGCCAACATAAGAGGTTGCACACGCTGGAGCATCGTCTTTGTTTTCAAGCAGGGTAAACGCTTCAAGCTTAGCTAATGACGCTAGGAATGATTCATTCTCGTTTATACGGCGCACATCATCGCTTGATGCGTTAGCCAGTAAAACGCTAAGTGGTTTACTTGGGCTGATATCCATTTCACCACGGATATTACGAATTGCTAAAATGAATTGCTTAACCCACTCTAAATCGTCCATTGCTTGTGCATCAACATTGGCTTGGTTATAAACAGGGAAACCCTGAACCATAATACTGGTACCCGCTGTTTCAAGGCCAGCAAGTGGTGCAACACGTTGCCAAATCGTTTCAGTGATGTAAGGCATCATTGGGTGCATTAAGCGTAATAAGCTTTCAAGTACGGTAATAAGGGTATGACGTGTACCGCGTTGCTGTGCTTCATTACCTTTAAATAATACCGGCTTCGTCAGCTCTAAGTACCAATCACAGAACTGGTTCCAGGTGAATTCATAAAGCGTGTTCGCCGCTAAATCAAAACGGTAGTTATCAAGGTGCTCGGTGTAGGTTTTAACCGTTGCTTCATATTGGCCTAAAATCCAACGATCAGCTAACGAGTACTGTTTTTCACTGTCGTTAAAGCCACAGTCTTGCTCTTCTGTGTTCATTAATACGTAACGGCTTGCGTTCCACAATTTATTACAGAAGTTACGGTAACCTTCAAGGCGGTTCATATCCCAGTTAATATCACGACCAGTTGAAGCCATCGCTGCTAAGGTAAAGCGCAGTGCGTCAGTACCGTGTGCTTCAATCCCGTTTGCAAATACTTTGCGGGTATCTTTTTCAATTTTAGCGGCAAGTTTTGGCTGCATCATATTACCAGTACGTTTTTGTACTAAGTCTTCAAGGCCAATGCCGTCAATCATGTCTAGCGGGTCAAGTACGTTACCTTTTGACTTCGACATTTTATCGCCGTTATCGTCACGTATTAAGCCAGTTACATACACGGTTTTAAAAGGAACTTGTGGTTTGCCGTTTTCATCTTTTATAAAGTGCAGCGTCATCATGATCATACGTGCAACCCAGAAGAAAATGATATCAAAACCAGTTACCAACACGTCAGATGGGTGGAAAGTTTTTAAGTCATCGGTATTTTCTGGCCAACCTTGGGTTGAGAACGTCCACAGTGCTGATGAGAACCAGGTATCAAGAACGTCTTCGTCTTGGCTTAGTGTTACGCTATCTGCAATATTATTATCGCGACGTACTTCAGCTTCATCACGACCAACGTATACGTTGCCTTCGCTGTCGTACCAAGCTGGAATACGGTGACCCCACCAAAGCTGGCGTGAAATACACCAATCTTGTACGTCGTTCATCCACGAAAAGTACATGTTTTCGTATTGCTTAGGTACAAACTGAATGTCGCCGTTTTTAACTGCGTCTTTTGCAGGTTCAGCAAGTGGTGCAACACGCACATACCACTGGTCAGTTAGTAGTGGTTCGATAACAACACCAGAACGGTCACCGTAAGGAACTGTCAGGCCATGGTCTTCAATTTTTTCAAGTAGGCCTAGCTCTTCAAATTCAGCAACAATCGCTTTACGTGCGTCAAAACGGTCAAGGCCATGTAAGCGCTCAGGAATAGGCGCGTCAAATTCAAGTTCTTTGCCGTCAAAGGTGTAGGTTTCACCTTGAGTTAAAATCGCCGCGTCTTTATCGAAGATATTAATCATCGGCATCTGGTGGCGCTTGCCTACTTCGTTATCGTTAAAGTCGTGCGCAGGGGTTATTTTTACACAACCCGTCCCTTTGTCTTTATCGGCATGTTCATCGGCAACAATTTTAATACGACGATTAACGATTGGTAGTAAAATCTCTTTACCGATTAGGTCTTGGTAGCGCTCGTCATCGGGGTTTACGGCCACACCTGAGTCACCTAACATGGTTTCTGGGCGCGTAGTGGCTACAACAATGTAGTCTTTACCGTCTTGTGTTTTTACGCCATCAGCAAGTGGATAACGTAAGTTCCACATGTGGCCTTGTTTGTCTTTGTTTTCAACTTCAAGATCAGAAATCGCAGTGTGTAATTTTGGATCCCAGTTTACTAGGCGTTTACCACGGTAAATTAGGTTTTCTTTATGAAGGCGTACAAATACTTCTTTAACAGCTTCTGATAGGCCATCGTCCATAGTAAAACGTTCACGATCCCAATCAACAGAAGCACCAAGACGACGAAGTTGTTTAGTGATTGTGCCACCAGACTCGTTTTTCCATTCCCAAATTTTATCGATGAAAGCTTCACGGCCTAAATCGTGGCGTGTTTTCCCTTCTTCTGCCGCAAGCTTTCGCTCTACAAGCATTTGCGTGGCAATACCTGCGTGGTCAGTACCTACTTGCCATAATGTATTGTTACCTTGCATACGTTTAAAGCGCGTTAAGGTATCCATGATGGTATCTTGGAAAGCGTGGCCCATGTGTAAGCTACCCGTGACATTTGGCGGCGGGATCATAATTGAATATGGGGTGCCTTGGCCAGATGGCTTAAAGTAGCCTTTTTGTTCCCAGTCTTGATAGAGAGACTGTTCAATATCTTGCGGATTGTAGGTTTTATCCATTACACAGAACCTTAAATAAGTACTTAAATGAGTTAGTTAGCTTTGTACGCAGTGAGCGTTAGCGATTAATATCTTGCGTGGTGATATTGGCACCGAGTTGGCGTAGTTTTTTAAAACGCTCGCGAGCGGCTTGTTTGGCTACGGGCTCTACGGGTACAAAATCAAAAACTTGGTTAAACCGACGAATAAAATCCGGTAAGTGATTGGCCAAGTTAATTAATACTTTACGATTACCAACGGGTGGTGTTGTGCCAATTTCTACAGGTGCGCCGCCCTTAGGGCCTTCACCTTGTAAATTATGGGGCACAAAACTGTCGGCATCAAATGTCCAAATCGTTTCGTCAATGCTGTTGGCGGTTACTTCGCTATCTACAAAAATAAATACGCGTTGACCAAGCCGATACTGTTGCCCAGCTATTTGAGCTGCTAAAGCAAAGTGATCATCGGCTTTAGCTAATGACTCATCTTGTTGCTTTAAAATGAAAAACTGGGCATTCATGTTCATTGTATCGGGATTTCCCATGACATTGATTGTGCTGTTATTAAATACACACAAATTAAGAAGGAGATTTTGCCATATAACGGTGTTTGCTTCAATTAATACCCAATAAATAAGGCGCTTTAAAAGCGCCTTATTTTATACTCTACATTGGGCTGTAAAGCCTTTTACAGGTTTGTTAGTCTTGTGTTGCTTCGCTAATGCCAGCTCGGTTTAATAAATATTGCGTTAGCATAGGAACAGGGCGACCCGTGGCACCTTTTTTAGCACCACTTCGCCATGCTGTGCCGGCAATATCTAAATGAGCCCAGTTATACTTTTTAGTAAATTTAGATAAGAAGCAGGCCGCGGTAATAGTACCTGCAGCACGGCCACCTAAGTTAGTAAAGTCGGCAAATGGGCTCTCAAGTTGATCTTGATAATCATCCCATAATGGCAGTTGCCATGCACGGTCGCCGCTTTGCTCAGACGCTTTTAATAAATCATGCGCCAGTGGATTATGATTAGCTAATAACCCCGTAGCATGGGCACCTAAGGCAACAATACACGCACCGGTTAATGTTGCAACATCAATGACGGTTTCTGGTTCAAAACGCTCTACATAGGTCAGCGCATCACATAACACTAAACGGCCTTCGGCATCGGTGTTAAGTACTTCAACCGTTTGCCCTGACATAGTGGTTAAAATATCACCAGGGCGATAGGCATTTGAGCTTGGCATGTTTTCACAGCCGGCTAAAACGCCAATTACGTTTATAGGTAGCTGCATTTGTGCAAGCGAGCGCATAGCACCAATAACACCAGCAGCGCCACCCATGTCGTATTTCATTTCATCCATGCCTTCGCCTGGTTTTAATGAAATACCGCCTGAGTCAAAGGTTAAACCTTTACCAACTAACACAATAGGCGCTTGGTCATCGCCTGCGCCTTTGTAATTAATTATAGACATAACCGATTCGTTATCACTACCACGACCAACTGCTAGGTATGAGTTCATACCTAGTTCTGCCATTTTATCTTCGCCAATCAGCTCAACAGTGATGTTGTCAAAATTAGTCTCAAGTTCTTTGGCTTGCTCGCCAAGGTATGCCGGGTTACAAATATTAGGCGGCATATTGGCAACGTCTTTACACAGCTTACTGCCTGCTGCAATCGCTAAGCCATGCTCAATGGCACTTTCGCCTATAGTCAGTTCACGGCGAGTAGGGACGTTAAATACCATTTTACGCAGTGGGCGACGTGGGTCTACTTTCTTACTTTTTAGCTGATTAAAAGTGTATAAACAGTCTTGGGTTGTTTCCACCGCTTGACGTACTTTCCAATAGGTATCACGGCCTTTAACATGTTGCTCAGTTAAAAAGCATACCGCTTCCATCGAGCCTGTTTCGTTTAAGGTATTGATAGTTTTAGAAATAATTTGTTTATATTGTTTGTCGTCTAGTTCGCGTTCTTTACCGCAGCCAACGAGTAAAATACGTTCGCTTAAAATATTAGGTACATGGTGTAATAGTAATACTTGCCCTGGCTTACCTTCTAAGTCGCCACGGCGTAATAAATTTGAGATATAACCATCGCTGATTTTATCAAGTTGTTCACCAATGGGGGATAACCTGCGTGGTTCGTATACGCCAACAACAATACATGCACTGCGTTGTTTTTCTGGGCTACCACTTTTTACGTTGAATTCCATTGTCACTCCTGATTTTGAGTCATCTATAGAAGCTAAGTTGGGACTAAAAATGTGTTTTCTAGTCTTTTTACCTAAATTTTTAGGTCTAGCGCTAATATTAGTAGATTTTACTCGACTCTTACTGTGTATTTGAACTTTATATGCTTAAGGGTTACTAATGCAACATTATATCGTGATGTTAGGTAGGATAATTAATATTGATGGCTTATAATATGTGCTTAATACTCATTTAAAATGAGTGAATTAACTAGTTCACTCATTGTTTTTTATTACTAAATTGAAATTCCATGTTTAACAGGGGCGAATGTTGCTAATTTTCCGTTATTTGACCACTGAGGTTTTAAAATCGCAGGTCGCCGTATTTTTAACTTTAATGACCATATTTTTGTCGCAAAAGTTTGTTGTTATTCTTGGTGATGCCTCAGAGGGGAGTATCCCTGCTAAACTCGTGTTTGCCATGATTGCGCTTAAGTTGCCGCAGTTAGCATCGTTAATTTTGCCACTGAGTTTATTTTTAGGAATTATTCTAGCTTATAGCCGTATTTACGCTGACAGTGAAATGACAGTACTTAAAGCCTGTGGCGTGAGTGAGTGGTATGTAGTGCGTATTACGCTAATCTCAAGTGTCATCTTAGCGTTACTGGCTGCCGTACTTACTTTATACATTGCACCGTGGGCAAGCGAGCAAGAATACCAACTTAAAGAACAAGCCAAGGCTGATGCTGGTTTATCTGCACTTCGAGCGGGGCGTTTTCAGCAAACCGGTAACGAAAAAGCTGTGGTATTTATTCATAATATTGAAAATGGCGGCAAAGAGCTCAACAAAGTTTTTGTTGCCCAGCTACCCGATAGCGAAAAAGGTGACTTAGCGCGTTTAGTTTATGCAGAGCAAGGTGTTGTTATTGAAGCGCAAAATGGTGAGCAGCAGTTAGTACTTACTGATGGTAAACGTTACGAAACCGATGGCGAAGCGCCTTCACTTAATTTAACTGAGTTTGATGGCTACAGCGTACAAATTCGCGAGCAAGAAATAGAACACCAACGTCGTAAGTTAGAAGCCGTGCCAACTCGTGAATTAATGGCTATTAACACCCCTGAAGCAATTGCACAGTGGCAATGGCGTTTGGCAATTCCGTTATCTATACCATTATTAACTTTACTTGCAGTACCCCTGAGTGTTGTTAATCCACGCCAAGGTAAATTTGCTAAATTAGTGCCCGCTTTGAGCTTATATTTAGGGTATTTCATTTTACTTAACGCGGCCAAGTTTGCGGTAGAAGACGGTAAAATTCCGCCCTCTATTGGTCTGTGGTGGATTCACTTAAGTGCATTATTTATTGGTAGTTTATTAATTATTAAAGGCCGTCCATTAGGTGTGTGGCTGAAGGCTGTCGTGACTAAACGGGAGCAACACGTATGATGAAAACGCTTGATTGGTATTTAGGTCGCAGCATTATGCAAACCACTGGGTTTGCGTTAATGGTGCTGGTTGGGATCAGTACTTTAATTAAATTCATAGAGCAGCTTAAATCAGTTGGCCGAGGTAGTTACGACATAATGACCGCCTTGTTATATACCATTTATAGTATGCCTGGCGATTTAGTGGTGTTTTTCCCGATGGCAGCACTTATTGGTGGCTTAACAGGACTAGGCGCTTTGGCCTCTAATAGTGAGCTGGTAGTGATGCAAGCCGCGGGTATGTCGCGTTTACAAATTATTGGCTCGGTAATGAAAACCGCTATTTTTATGGCCCTGTGCGTAATGGCATTAGGGGAGTGGGGTGCGCCCGCCGCTCAGTTGCATGCTAAGGAAATGCGTAACCAAGCCATTCATGGCGGGGATGTATTTAATGCGCAAAAAGGTGTGTGGGCAAAAGATGGCAGTAACTTTATTAATATTGAAGATGTTGACCAAAATGGCATGCTGCGCGGCGTTAATATGTATCACTTTGATAAATCGTTACTACTTACACAAATCACTAAAGCAAAAGAAGCTGTAGGGCGTGATAATGGCTGGCTACTGCGCGATGTGAACAAAGTCATGATCAGTGAAGAGCTAATTACCACGGAACAAGTTTCTGAAGAGTTTTATCCGTCGCAGCTTACCGCTGAAAAACTCGGTGTGGTTTCAGTAAAACCAGAGTCACTGTCGTTTTCAGGATTGTGGTCATATTTAGCTTATTTACAGCAAAATGAGCAAGACACCAGTACCTATGATTTAGCATTATGGCGTAAATTAATGCAGCCTGTGTCTATTGCCGTGATGTTGTTAGTTGCCTTGTCGTTTATATTTGGTCCGCTGCGAACCGTAACTATGGGGGCACGAATTATCATGGGAGTGGTAACGGGGATAGTGTTTCACTTAACTAATGAGATATTTGGCCCTGTGGTAATGGTATATCAAATCCCAGCGATTGTAGGCGCCGTTCTACCGAGCATTTTATTTACTGGGTTTGCAGCTTATTTGATGAATAAGCGGGTGTAGCTAGATTTAAAGCTTAAATAAAAAACGCGGCCTTTTTTAAAAGTGCCGCGTTTTTTATGCTTTAGCTTGAGGTTATACCAATTCACTAGATTAAGTATTAATCTAGTTCGCGATACACGCGTTTATTTTCTTCTTTGGTGAGCGTAACCACTTCGGTTTTTGATAAGTAATCTTGTAGTGCTTTTTTATTTTTAAAGTCGACTAATACCACTAAATTACCTAAACCAAGTAATGCGCTGATACTGCGGATAATAGCTTGTGGCCAGCTAATTAAACTTCCTTGGCTGGTTTGTACTTTTAAGCGCCATGCGCGCATACCAATTGTTTGCCCGCTTTTTGTCCAAAAATAACCAAAAAACACCAAACCAACAAGTACCAACAGCGAGCTACGAATTCCCGAAAGTAATAGTGAACCCTGAATACGTGCAGATACATCTTCAGCACCATTAAGGGCAATAACATCAAGGGAAATAAGCCCTTGGATAGCAAATAAATACAATACCACCGTTAGCATCGCAAAAGCGATTATAGCTAATGTATCGTAAACTAACGACGCAAAACGACGCCAAAACCCTGCCCGTGGAAACTCAGCCGACATAAATATACTCTCACTGTTAATATGCGCGATAGTTTAGCAAATAAGCCGCTAAATACTACCTATTACGCTACGTGCTCAACTGGGTATTGGTTCAAATGTTAATGGTTGCCTAAATGTTAAGCGGTTGATCATACTTAATACATAAAACGCTTGCCGCTTTGCTTATTGTTTGTATAATGCTAGGCAATGAGATGAAAGAGGGTACATAATCTTTCACTCTTAAGTGGTTTTTCTTTATCTTCTCGTGTTTAGAAGGTTAAAGAAAAATGATGCCAGCGTGATGAAATTGGTATACATGGGGGATTCAAAATCCCCTGCCGCAAGGCGTGCCGGTTCAAGTCCGGCCGCTGGTACCACTTTTTATAGCCCCTGCTAGATTTAGCAGGGGTTTTTTTATGCCTAAGATTTGAGTTGCCGGACTCGAGCGGCACGTGAGGTGCTGCTGTTATAAGTAAAAGTCCGGCCGATGGGTGAGAGTGAACCGAAACGCAGTTTCGCAGTGATTCGAAGTGAGTTCATGGATGAACGATGGATGCAGCTTCAAGGATGAATTATATACTCAGCTATATAGATTATAGCCCCGACCAAATTGGTTGGGGTTTTTTTATGCCTAAGATTTGAGTTGCCGGATTTTAATTACAAAAAATGTGTCCAACATTGCTACTTTTATAAGCAGTAGGTTTTGATCTAAACTTGGCCTGTAAACGTTTTGGTTTACCTAACCTTAAGCTCTGCTTGAGATAGGTTTCTTATCCAGAACTAAGGTTATATAGTAAACACAGGCCTGACTTTAATCGTATTTTTCATTGATACGGGTGTGCTAAGTTATGCAATGTGTTTTGACTCGGGTATTATATACCTCAACCTCTTGTTGCGAATAAAACATCATGACTCAACTAACCGCAAAACAGAATATTCAAGCCATTGTAAAAGCGATTAAGGCTGAAGAAGCATTACTGCGTAAAAAACACCCGCTATTAATGCATCAAAATACCTTAGGAATGGCTATTTTATTACTTTCTTTGAGTGCATTAATCGGAATTGGCACGCTGTATTATTTTGCTATTATTCCCGCTTGGCTATGCATTATTTTAGCGGCCATTGCTACCTCAATTTCCCATGAGCTTGAGCATGACTTAATTCACAAACAGTACTTTAGCAACCAACCATTTTTGCATAATTTTATGATGTTAACCGTGTGGCTGATGCGTCCTAATACCATAAGCCCATGGTACCGTCGCAAGATGCATTTACATCATCATAAAACGTCGGGTACTGAGCAAGATTTAGAAGAGCGTTTGGTAGGTAATGGTATTAAAAATCCGTTTTTACGTGCCTTGGTAATTGTTGATGGATTACTCGGTTTATTAATTAATGCAAAGCGCTTTAGTAAAGAAATTAAAGGTTTTAGCTTTTTTAAAGTATTTAACGCAGGTTTTCCGATTACTACCGCGTATTTCGCCATTTTATATAGCGTAATTGCGTTTCACTTAGTTAATTTGTTCACTCCATTGGCAGCTAATTCACCGGTATTATTGCTTGATGTAATGCATGTATTTGAATTTCTAATGGTGGTACTGATTGTGCCTAATATTGTACGTTCGAGCTCCCTTAATTTTGTTACTTCAAGTATGCATTATTATGGCGGTGTGAATAATATGCTTGAACAAACTCACGTCATCACCAGCCGTTTGTTTATGCCATTTAATTTATTTTGCTTTAACTTTGGGCATACTCATACTATTCATCATTTTGTGCCGAATCAGCCGTTTTATTTACGACAAATGATCAGTAAAAAAATCCTTGAAGTGATGCGCCAACACGGCGTGCGTTTTAATGATTTTGCCAGTATTAAGCAAGCAAACTTGTATCAGTAATACTCAGTGTAAAATGGCATCATAATGCAGTCGGACTCGCAGCAGCAATTAACTCAGCAAGATGCGTTAGCGCAATGTGTACAAGCTATAAAGGGGACCAGTTTTGCGCAAAAGCTGGTTAATTACATTGCCCTTATTGTTGAGTTTGATTGTGCGGTTGTATTGGCTTGCAGAGTAAATAAGCATCCCATTTATTTATTCGATTCTATCGAGAAACAGCGTGAACTTTTATTTCAGCGCTACCTTACTAACTCGTTTGTAAACGACCCTTTTTATACTGAACTGGTTAGTAAAGCTGAGGAAGGAGTATTTCGGCTCGCTGATATAGCTAGTTATCAAGATGAACTGACCTTTAAAGTATATCAACAGCAGTTTTATACTCACACTGGCTGGACTGATGAGCTAAGTATTTGTACTAATATAGGTAACGGTCGCTCGATTGTTATTTACCTTGGTTTATTATCCAATAACCAGCGCTTTAGTGCGTTGCAAAAGCAGCAATTAATAGCACATTTTAATTTAATAAAAGCACTGTGTAGCCAACATTGGGGTAGCCAAAAATTACTATTAAATCAATTTAATAGTTCAGTTACTGGGCAGCTTATAGAAAATGCCCTCACGTCATTTGCTAACCAACAACTCACTCAACGAGAGCATCAGGTTGCTTGTCTAATTGTGCAAGGTTGCGACTCCGCAGATATTGCTGCTCAGCTTGGGATCACCCTAGGTACAGTTAAAAACCATCGCAAACGTATATATTCGCAGTTAAACGTTGCTTCACTAAGTGAATTTTTTCGACTGTTTTTAAACCATTTAATGCGCACAGAATAAAATGCGTTTATGTCCCTTTAGGGATATAGTGCCCATCGCTGAGTTTAATTAGTATTTTTCTTATAGATAATTTTGAGAAATACGATGACAGCACATTTACTTAATGACATTACGCAGCGTGGTTTAGTCTCTCAAGTGAGTAATATTGAGCAATTAACCCAGAAGCTTGAAACCCCACAGGTGGTTTACTGTGGCTTCGATCCTACCGCAGGTAGCTTACATATAGGTCACTTAGTACCATTAATAATGCTAAAGCGTTTTATGGATGCAGGGCATCAAGGTGTGGCATTAATTGGGGGGGCTACAGGATTGATTGGTGACCCGAGTTTTAAAGCCACTGAGCGTAGCCTAAATACCAAACAAACGGTGTCGCAATGGGTGGATGCGCTTGCAAACCAAGTTGAGAGTGTACTTGGTCCGCATTTAAACCTGCCACTGCAAATAAAAAATAACGCTGACTGGTTTAGCAGTATTGATGTATTAGACTTTTTTCGTGATGTAGGTAAACACTTTTCAATTAACACCATGATCAACCGCGAGTCAGTAAAACAACGTTTGCAACGTCCAGACCAAGGCTTGTCGTTTACTGAATTTAGTTACTCCTTATTGCAGTCGTATGACTTTGCTAAGCTCAATAGTGAGCTAAATTGTACTTTGCAGATAGGCGGTAACGATCAGTGGGGTAATATCGTCAGTGGAATTGATTTAACCCGCCGTTTAAACCAGCAAACAGTGTTTGGTTTAACGTTGCCACTTATTACCAAGTCAGACGGTACAAAATTTGGAAAAACCGAGGGCGGTGCTATTTGGCTCAACCCCAAAAAAACCTCACCGTATCGTTTTTATCAGTTTTGGTTAAATTGTGAAGATGCTGATGTGTATAACTTTTTGCGTTTTTATACTTTTTTATCAGTTAAAGAAATTGAGGCCATAGAAGCAAACGATAAGATAAGCGGCCAAAAGCCTCAAGCACAGCGCATTTTAGCTGAGCAATTAACACGTTTTGTTCATGCTGAAGAAGGCTTGGCAAGTGCGCAGCGTATCACCGAGTTGTTATTTAATGGTCAGGTGCAAACACTCACCTTGGCAGAACTTGAACAATTAGAGCAAGATGGACTAACCGTGAACACTATTAGCGACATGCAAATAAGTATTGCTGAGTTACTAGTTAAAAGTAAACTGGCCAGCTCAAAGCGACAGGCGCGTGAATTAATAACAGCTAATGCGATTAAAATTAATAGTATGGTCGTTACTGACGAGCATGCGCAGCTTGATATTTCGTTGTTTGAACGCTTTTGGATAATGCAACGTGGCAAAAAGCAATTCAGGCTTATTAAACTAGTTTAAAGTATAAACAGTGGGCTTATGATTACACGGCCCACCTTAAATTTACACTTAGGCCTTGTTGCGTATAGTAATATTCCGTCCGCCTAAATAGCCAAACATAGCGCTTAGTGCACTCGCACTCGCGCAAAACCACAAAGTAGATGTCCAGTTACCAAAATAACTATGTAGTGCACCTGCAATAATAGGCCCCGTAGCGGCAAGTAAATAACCAATACACTGCGCCATACCTGAAAGGGCAGCAGCTTGATGTGAGTCGTGAGTACGTAAACTTATAAACGACAAGCCCAATATAAAGCATGCACCCGAGCAAAACCCCATAGTAATTGACCACACAAACGCATGTACTGGCATATACAGTAGTCCTATTGAAGATAGGCTTGCCAATACTCCTAAGGCAAAGGTGAGTACACGCTGATCTTTCAGTTTTGCTAATAAAGGAATTAGGATAATACCAGGCAATGCCGAAGCCACCTGAAATGAGCCTTGTAATGCACCCGCTTGCTGTGCATTGAAGCCACTGTCAATTAATATACTTGGTAACCAGCCTATAATTATATAAGTAAATAACGAATTACAGCCAAGTAGCAAGGTAATTTGCCACGCAAGCGCTTGGTGCCACACTTTAACCTCATCGGTATTTTCAACCAGATCTTTAGTTGGTTTGGTGCGTAGCTTTAATTGCGGTAACCAAATAAATAAACTTAGTAATGTAATTAACGCATAACTGGCCAAAGCGATTTGCCAACCTATTTGTTTATATTCTGCAAGTGGAATAATTAACGCTGAGTAACTACCACCAAAAATACCCATAGCAAGTACATACGCCGAGGTCATTACTGCTACTTTATGTGCAAAGTCGCGCTTAATTAAACTCGGTAGCAGTACATTACCTATCGCAATGCCTACCCCGATGACAACGGTGCCTAAATAGAGTATCGGCACAGAATCTATCATGCGTGATGCTAAGCCTAGGCCAATCAAAATAAGAGCAATAAATAGCGATACTTCTAAACCTTGCCTCTTAGCTAAACTAGTTGCTAATGGGCTTGCTAAAGCAAATGCAATTAAAGGTAAGGTGGTAAGCATACCGGCTTGTGATGCGCTTAAATTAAAACTAAGAATTATTTGGTCCAATACAGGAGCTAAACCAGTCACCGGCGCACGTAAGTTACTAGCAATAAGTATAATACCCAGTATTAATAATGCGAAAGATAAACGAGATTGAGGTTGTTGGATTAACAAGGTAAATGTCCTAGCAAGTTAGTTATTTAGCAAGAGGCAATTGAGCCTAGTATAAAGGCTTAATCATCACTATAATTTAGTAAAAGAGACATTAAATAACTAAAAACAGACAAAATGCAGCTTTCCCAAGATTGGAATGAAATAATAAACTTTGAAATTATGCCGCAGCCGGTTATTGCAAAAATAGAATATGCCCAGCTTAGCCGTGAAATTCCACTGCATACACACCCAAAAGGGCAGTTAATTTTAGCTCTATACGGCTATGTTACTTGTGAAGTAGCAACAAAAATGTGGATGGTACCTACCCACAGTGCTATTTGGATCCCAGCAAATGTAGAGCACAGTAATAGGGCATCTGATAATGCGCATTTATGCCATTTATTCATTGATGTAAACTTACAAGGAATGCCAGCTACAGCCTGTACATTAACTATCAGTCCTCTTGTAAAAGAATTAATGCTTAGTTTGGCAGGTAACCAGCAAAACTATAGCTTAATAGGTAAAACCGCGCGGCTTGCACAAGTATTATTTGATCAACTAGTGGATATGCCAATTCAACCTTTAGATTTTGTACTATCAAAAAATAGTGTGATTAAAAACATGAGTAATCAGCTTATTAGTCAGCCTTATAGCCGCAAAACATTACCACAATGGGCGCAGCAATTTGCTTTAACTGAGCGTACTTTAGCGCGATTGATAAAAAAAGAAACAGGCATGACCTTTGGTAAATGGCGTACTCAATTGCATATTATAATTGCACTGCAGGCGTTATCTAATCAGCAAAGTGTACAACAGGTATCAGAGTTATTAGGTTATGAATCGGTGAGTGCGTTTATTACTATGTTCAAAAAGGTAATGAAAAAATCGCCCATGCGTTACATGAGCGAACTGGATGCCTACCAATTATAAGTTGCCGAAATCATGGCATTACGCGGTTTTCCTGGGAAGTAACGATCGCCAGTAAAGCTGGTGTAATCGGCGCGTTCAGCGTAGGCAGTGTTGGTTAGATTTATTATTCGCGCACTGAGTAATAATTGTGGGCTTATTTGCCATTGGCCGCGCAAGCTTAAAATATCGTGACCTTGATATTCATATAAGTTTTCAGGGTCGGTAAAATAGCGACTCACATAGTGCCATTGCAGAGCAAGGTTAACACGCTCGTTGGCTTGCCAGTTAAAATCGATATTAGCGACCTTTCGAGGTGCGGTATCAATATCGTTACCTTTAATATTAATACTGCCGATGATTTGCTCATTCGAGTACGTATGTTTGGCATAAGTACCTGCAAAATTAATCGAAAAGTGCTGATTAAAGCTGTGTGCTAACTCAAGCTCAATGCCACGATGTTGAGTTTGGCCGTCATTAACAGTAAAAAAATCACTGTCGCGGTAGATGGTGTTGTGCTTGCTCATCGCATAAGCCGACAAACCGTATCGAGTATTGTTATACACCCCTTTAATACCTAACTCAGCATTATTAGCTATTTCTGCGTCTAAGTCGGCAGTACTTTGCTCGCGTTGTAATTGATAAAGCTCAGCTGCTTGGGGGGCTCTATAGCCTCTTGAAAAGTTAGCGTATAGTGTATTGTTAATATTAAGCTGATAACTCATACCTAGTTTTGGCGAAAGATTACTAAAGCTGTTTTTAGTGCTCTCGGGGCGACTATAACGACAGCCGCCAAAACCACATTCACTGCCATCCTCTTTTGTACGCCCTGTAAGCATATTGTTTTGATAGTCATATTGCATATGCTCATAACGTACACCTGCGGTTATAAGCCAATTATTTAGCTGCCAATCAATAGCGGCAAATGGGGCATATAATGTGGCATCAACTTGGTAATCGTAATGCTTACCTTGCGGTACTGTGGCCACTAAAAATGCAGAACCTTGAGTGGGGTTATCTTGGGTTTGTAAAAAATCGGCTTGTGTAAACTCACCATCAAAACCAAGCTTTAGGTTGGTATTGTCGTTCACATAATGCTGATAAAGCGATTGTAGCCCAAACCCAGTTTGGCTATTTTTTTCAAGTGGTGTGCCGGGTAAAAAGTGTTTAAAAAAGTCCATGCTTTGGTCACGAATATAAGGAGTAACAACAAGCGTGTTCTCACCTAATTGCCAGCTTACTTTACTCCAAGCCCTAAGCGAGCGAGCTTTTCTAAAGGCGTCGGGATCAAAGTTTTGCTGTGCTATATCTTCATCTTTATAGCTTTGAAAACCGCTAATATAACCAGCAGTTTGTTGATCTAAATTAGTATACGTAAGCCCAGAAACTAAGCTTAGGTTGTTATTATTATAGCGATGGCGCACATTTATTTTTTGTTGCTTTACGCTTTCATCATCTCGATAACCGCTATCATCAGTAAAACTAGCATTAATACCTAGGCCTGAATTATCCATGGCATGGCCTGCACGTAATTTATAGCGAGCATAACCGTAAGAGCCATAATCAACACCCAGCAAACCACCACCTTGGGTCGTGTCTGGTGTAATGACGTTAATTACGCCATGCACTGCATTTGAGCCATACAGTGCAGAGCCTGGGCCTTTTAATACTTCAATACGCTGTGCCATCTCACTATGTGCTTCAAACAGCTCATTAATATTACAAAACCCAGCTGCACGAAGAGCTATGCCATCTTCTGCGGTTAAAACACCACCACAAGCGCCCGTTCCAGAAAGTACTTGCGAGCGCAGAGCCGGTAAATACTCTTGGCCATTCCCACGCTGGACATTGGCACCTGCAACGCGTTGTAGCGCTTCCTCTACATGGGTAGGAGCTATAAGCTCAAGCTGTGATTCACTTAATACACTGATAACCAAAGGTAATGGGGTGGAAAGCGCTTCACTACGTGATGCTGTGGTGGTGATACGTTCAATTGATTGCGCGGTATCTTCAGCACACGCACTATTAATTAAACTTAACTGACTGCATAACAATAAAGGGGGTAAATAGTAATATTTCATAAATTCCAGCACATCGGCAATTTGATAAGTTTAGGGTAGGGGATTTTGTGAATTGGTTAAAGCACACTCAACCTATAAACCCGATAAGTAATCGATAAAACAATACAAAAAATGCCGGGCACAACTAAAGTCAGCACTGAGTAATGTTTAAATAGCAATACGCCTACCACTCCGCCGGTTAAAAAACCGGCAATAATTAATACAAAAACAATGCACTTTCTAGTATCGAATGTGTGTCCTTTTAGGGCTTTTCCAAACATTAACCCTAGGTCGGTAAATATACCGGTTAAATGAGTGGTACGCACTACAGCGCCGCTGTAGTTAGTGGCCAAAGCATTTTGTAAGCCGCAGGCGGCAGAGGCGAGTGTAAGTGCGTAAGGGTAGGAATGTTGAAGTAGCTGTGCGCTTACCAGTAGTAAAATACCCTCAATAAATAAGAGCGTATCGTAATGGCGGCCTAGCTTAAGTGAACCCCCTGAAAGCATTAAGCCTGTTAATGCCGAGCCAAATATAAAACTCAGTACAATCGCAATTAAAAATAACGCTGCCTTGATGTTGGTAGTAAGTTCAATAGCTAATGAAGTCACCGACCCTGAAACGTGAGAAATTGCTTGCTGTTCAAACCCTAATAAACCTACTGCGTTTACCATACCGGCAATAAAAGCGAGGGTAAACGCACCATATTCGACCCACTTAGGTAGTTTTGTAAACATCCTTTTAGCTCCGGTTTCAGTGTGTAGATTAATCATACACTTAATTAAAGTTAATAAATGAAAAGAGGTTATATTTTTAACATCACAAGCAAGTGATGATCGCTAAATTTAACTTTTGCGTATCAACCAAATTTGGAATTAATATGTTTAACCAAGAACAGCAATCACGCATTATAGAAATGGCATGGGAAGACAGAACGCCATTTGAAGCCATTGAAAATCTGTATGGGCTAAATTACTCTCAATTAGTTAATTTTATGCGGGAGCATATCTCTAGCGGGTCATTTAAAGTATGGCGTAAGCGCCATGCTGGGCGTAAAACTAAACACCTAAAGTTACGCGACCCCGCGATTATGCGCAGTCATTGTAAAACACAGTACAAGCAACGTTAATTTTTCTCATTTCATGTAATGTTCAGGCTTAGCCGTTAATACTCTTCAGTAATGATCACACTGGAGAATCGCCATGAAATCACTAATCAGTATTTTAGTAATGGTTTTTACGCTAACGGCAACAAACGCATTTGCAGTGCCACACAAAGACAAACATGAAAATAAGCATGCTAATAAACACCACTGGAAAAAGCATAAATATAACCAATACCATGACAAAAAACGAATCTCTAAAAAACAAGCAAGGCATTTAATTCGCCAAGGGTGGACTCCACCAGGATGGCACACCCGTTATCATCAAGGCGATATCCTTGGGCATGACATTTATAAGCGTGCTAGAGTAATAGACCGAGAAAGAGACACAGTGCGAGTTGAAGTTGATCGCACTATTATTCATCTAGTGCACGACACTCGTGAAATACTCTCTATTTTACAGCGCTATTAGGATTTATAAATGCTCACTGTATTGGTCATAGTTACTGGCTTGTTGTTATTAATAACCTTATTACCCCTGTCATACAGTCAGCATTACTTGATACGTAGTTGCGACTTTGTGCGCTTGCAGGTGTGCTACCTAGCAAGCGCTGTAGTTATCGTGGCACTGATAGGTATGTGGCAAAGCGACTTTATTGCATACTCATTAATAGCGGCTGTTGCTTTAATTATCTGTGCGCTTCAAGCTAAGTGGATTTATCCCTACACTTGGTTTGCTAAAAAAGAAGTATTAACAGCGCCAAAAAGTAGTGATCATAGCATCAGAATCTTATCCGCTAATGTACTGATGTCGAATCGACATAGTGAGCAGTTAATCAACTTAGTCGATAAATATCAGCCCGATTTACTTATCACCTTAGAAAGCGATAGTTGGTGGCAAGATAAATTGTCCGTGCTTAAAAAGCACTACCCACATCAAGTACAGTGTCCAAAAGATAACCGCTACGGCATGCATGTCTTTAGTAAATTTAACATACTCGATGCACAAATTTGTGCACTTATAGAAGATGACATTCCCTCTATTCATATTTTGTTTGAAAATCATCAAGGGCTAAAAATGCAAGGCCACTTTATTCATCCCGCGCCACCGAGCCCAACAGAAAAAGATTCATCGCGTCCGCGCGATAGCGAACTAATAATGGTGGCTAAAGCGCTTAAAAATCCAAGCCGCCCGACGATAGTCGCCGGCGATTTAAATGATGTAGCTTGGTCACGCAGCACCCGTTTATTTATGCAAATCAGTGGCTTTTTAGACCCACGTAAAGGACGGGGCTTTTATA